>JAKQFZ010000771.1 GCA_029558215.1 Candidatus Omnitrophota bacterium | reverse complement strand
TATCTCTTGCGTTCCCAGGACGGTGGCGTCACGTGGCAGGAGCCCATTCTGCCACCGTCGTTGTCCGACAACCCAACACATGATCTGTTCGGCAAACCCTGTCCTGCGTATAACCGTGGTGCGATGTGTGAGGGCGCTGATGGACGCCTCCATTGGGTGGTGGTTCGACAGGGCTCCATTCATCCCAGAACCAGTTCAACACATCTGCTCATCTCGGAGGACAAAGGCACAACGTGGGAGTATTCCTGCCTTGTCGCATCTGACAACAAGGCCTCGTTCAACGAGACCAGTCTCTACCAGACTCCCAACGGCGACCTGGTTGCATTTATGCGCACGGCGGATTTCGAAGACCACACGGCCATTGCTCGATCCACCGACGGTGGTAAGTCTTTCCTGCCCTGGGAAGATGCTGGCTTTCAGGGTCATCCCCACCATGCGTTGAGACTTTCAGACGATCGGGTGTTTCTGGTCTATGGATACCGTCATCAGCCCTTTGGCATCCGCGCCCGGATTCTCAATTCAGAATGCTCCGACTTCAAGACTGCTGAGGAGATCGTGCTCCGAGATGATGGTGGAAGCACAGACTTGGGTTATCCCTGGGCCGCGATGCTCCCTGACGGACGAATTCTCGCTGTCTACTATTTCAACCTGAGCAACGGCACCAGACAAATCGCCGGGACTTTCATCACGCTGTAGAACGGCAAGATCCGCCCAACGCTGAAAACGCCGCCTTGGCTGAGAATGCGTATCATCGAATGTTTCTGCTTGATTTCGTCCTCATCCTCTGATAGAAGTTGTATAGTTGTTCAGACGTTCTTACAACATTGAGCGCGGCAATAGGCCCTTTTGGGTCTTGACTGAGGTAGAATGACGAGTCCTGCACAGGTTCAACAGAGCAGCTTCGATAAGGTGGAACCCCAGCCGACAGCGACCGAATGGCTGAGGACAAAACCTGATCTGGTGGTCTATGTGCCTGACAATCCAGAGTCTCCTGACAACACGAATCAACACTTCAATGTGGTGGCCACGCCAGAAGGCGACTTTTTGGCCACCTGGACTACTGCGACGATGGAAAGTTGTCCCGATCAAAGGGTTGTTCTCAGCCGATCAACCGACCGAGGACGTACTTGGAGCGAACCTGAAGTGCTCGACGGTCCCGAGCCGGAAGATCCACCTGGAACAGGGCTTGCCAGTTGGCAGTTCTTGATTGTGGCTCCGGAGATCGCACCGGCTGGCAAGACAAGAATCTGGTGTTTCTACAACAAGAATGTTGGTGTGGACGATGCCCGAACGGCAGATACCGGCACACTGCGTGGACGTTACTCGGATGATGGTGGACAGACTTGGAGTGCCAATTATCACGAGTATCCCATCGCCCCCAATTCCATCAGCAATCCCGATCCTTCCATTCCCTCAACCTGGATTGTCTACCAGAATCCAGTTGTCACGAAAGAGAGGCATGTCCTGGCTGGCTTCACTCGCTGGGCGAGCAATGCCGTTGATCCGGGAATGGGGATGTTTGAGAGGCATTCTGAGATCTGTTTTCTGCGATTTGAGAATATCCTGCAAGAGCCTGATCCCGAGAGGCTCATTGTAACCACTTGGCCGAGAGCGCCTCACGGGATCTGCGTTCCAAATCCTAACCGTCCGGGCAGAAGCACGGCGCAGGAACCGACGGCTCAAACCCTTTCTGACGGACGACTCATTTCTGTGTTTCGCACGATGCAGGGCAGGATTTTCTATTCCCTTTCCGAGGACGATGGCCGAAGTTGGGATGCGCCTCGGGTGCTGCGTTACAGCCCTGGTGGAGAGGAGTTGAGAAACCCGCTTGCACCCTGTCCACTGTACAAACTCTGCGATGGGCGGTTTCTGTTGGTTTTTTTCAACAATGATGGAAGCGTTCACGGTGGCCTTGGCCCAACGGACAGTGTCAATGTGCGCAATCCCTCTTTTGTGACGGTTGGACGTGAGATTCAAGGTGAGACTGATCACCCAATTCGGTTTGGATCGCCCAAGGTTTTTGCTGATACAGACTGGACTCCACCGTATCCTGGTGGCAAACACACGCAAGTCGCCAGTTATCCAAGTCTGCTTGAGGACAGAGGTGAACGCATCTTGTTCTACCCTGATCGTAAACATTTTCTTTTGGGAAAGTATCTGACCGATGAATGGCTTGATGAATGTGATCCTGGCAGTCTATGAGACTGCGGATGAAGAAGGAGAGAGTAGGGAAAATGGCTGAAAACCAAACAGTCCAAGAACTGTTTGACCTCACGGACAAGGCTGCCTTTGTTACGGGGGGAGCGAGGAATCTCGGCTTTGACATGGCACTGGCGCTGGCCGAATCGGGTGCCAACGTAACAATTACGTCACGGAACCTCGAACAGTGCAAGAAGTCTGCAGCGCAGATTAACAAAACCACGGGAAGGCGTGTTCTGCCTTTGGCGTTGGATGTGTGTCGGGAGGATCAAGTCGAGCGTGCCATCGAAGCTCACATCAGCGAGTTCCAAAGACTTGACATCCTTGTCAACAATGCGGGCAATGTGCTCAGCACACCGGAAACCGCACCACTCGAGAAACGCAGTCTTGAGGACTGGCATGCTGTCATTGAGGTGAATCTGACCGGCGTCTTTCTTTGCACAAAACACGCATTGGCAAAGGCCATGATGCCGCAGCGCAGCGGTTCCATCATCAACATCGCCTCAGTGACGGGGATGATTGGCAAGGACAGGCGCGTGTATAGAGGAACCACCATGGGAGGAGCCACGATTGACTACCACGCTGCCAAGGGTGGCGTCATCAGTATGACTCGTGACATGGCGTGCTATCTTGCTCCCTTCAACATTCGGGTCAATTGTATCAGTCCAGGTGGCTTCTGGCGTAATCAGCCTGAAGCTTTTGTAAAGGCTTACAGCGAGACAATCCCTATGGGACGTATGGGACAGGATGGCAAGGAAATGAAAGGTGCCGTGGTCTTTTTTGCCTCTGAGGCATCAAGTTACTGCACAGGCCAGAACCTTGCCATTGATGGAGGGCTCACTGCATGGTAACCCATCCAAAAGAACCGTGGCAGGCTCTGAGCGTCTTGGTGGTGGGCTTTGGTTCCATCGGTCGGAGGCACCTGCGCATCTTGCAGGAACTCGGCCTGGGAAACCTGAGTGTCGTAGACCCTCGACCAGACAGGCGCGAGACAGCCTGCAGAGATTTCGGCATCACCGAAGTCTTCGAAGACATCCAACAGGGGCTGCAGGGGAATCCTCAGGCTGTATTTATCTGCAGTCCGACGGACTTCCACCTTGAACAGGCGAAGATGGCTGTTCTGGGTGGTGCAGACGTTATGGTGGAAAAGCCGCTGTCCACATCAGTAGAGGGTGTGGACGGTCTTGAAGCCTTGGCTAGTGAACACGGCAAGGTGGTCATGGTGGCACATTGCTTTCGGTTTCACGAGGGGCTCAAAAAGGCAAAGAGTCTGGTTCACGAAGGGGTCATTGGCCGCCTCTTGTCCATTCGTGCCAGTGTTGGTGAGTATATCCCTGATGT
Organism: Candidatus Omnitrophota bacterium; assembly: GCA_029558215.1. Classification (GTDB taxonomy): domain Bacteria; phylum Hinthialibacterota; class Hinthialibacteria; order JAKQFZ01; family JAKQFZ01; genus JAKQFZ01. Next base: position 12,818 of record JAKQFZ010000771.1, on the reverse strand, counting down.
CATGCCCGACTATCGCAACATGTATATTTCGAAACTCAATGGCGTCTATGAGTTGATGCACGACATTGACCTCGCGCTGTGGTTTGCGGATCAGCCTCCGGTACGGGTCTTTGGCATCCATGGCCGATTCAGTGATGTAGGAATGAAGTCTCCCGATATGGTCGAAATCCTGATCGAGTTCAAAGAGCGTTGTCTTGCCAGTATCCACTTGGATTTCTTCCAGCGCGCGCGACGCCGACAGATCGATCTCCTGGGGACAAAGGGCACGATTCTGGTGGATTTTGCACACTGGGATGAATGCCTCATTTCCCTGTTTCGCTCCAAGACACAGGCCTGGACTTACAAGAAACTTGTTACGGACAGGGACGACATGTTTCGGGAAGAAAACCGCCTCTTTCTCCAGGCGTGCATTACAAGAGAGCCCTCACCACTGAGTGTTGCTCAGGGACGTCTGCCGATTCAGATTATTGACGCTGTGAAGGATTGCCAGCAGACGCACAAGGCAATGGATATTGTCTTGCCTGAACGCACGATGACACTCATGGGTTCAATGCCTTTGTCCGCCTCGGTGCACGCAGACGGATGAACGGACTGACTCGAATCACAACGGCACTGAGATGCGGCATCCCTGATCGTGTCCCCCTTTTGGAGTTCATTATAGACCCAACGGTCTACCGCGCCATTGTGCCCGAGGCTGCTTGCCAAGCTGATTTCGAGGAACATTTCGACTTCGATGCCGTCGGAACCGGCGCCAAATTCCGCTCGGTGCGAGAGAATTCTGACGGCACCTACTTCGATGAATGGGGAGTACTCTACCGACGCACGTCCGAAGTCATCAGCCACCCACTGCGAGGACCCGTTGAGTGTATGCGGGATCTGGAGAAATGGAAGGGACCCGATCCGGATGCGGATCATCTCTACGTGGCGCTTGATTCGCTTGTCTCGCGCTTCAAGGGACAACGAGCCGTTTTCTTTCACCATCGAGCGGCGTTCATGTGGTCGGCATACCTTCACGGTATAGACAACCTGCTTGCGGACTTTCTTGCGGAGCCTGAACTCGCTCATGCACTTCTGGACAAAGTGCTCGACATCAACCTGCGCATCATCAGGAACGCCATCCGACGTGGTGCAGATGTCATCGTCTTGGGCGATGACTACGCGGACAACAGCGGACCGATGATGTCCCCTTGCGTGTTTCAAGAGTTCCTGCTGCCTCGACTCAGGAAGACAGTCGAGACGATTCATCGTGAGGGAGCACTGGTTGTCAAGCATACCGACGGAAACATCTGGAAGATTCTGGACGACATCGTCGAGACGGGTGCGGATGGGCTCAATCCTATTGAACCCTCTGCCGGAATGGAATTGTCTGAGGTCAAGGCACACTGTGGCGATCGAATTTGCCTTCTGGGCAACATTGACTGCGGACACTTGCTGTCAAAAGGCACGCACGAACAGGTGCGAGAAGCAGTTCAGAAGTGCATTGAGGCGGGTGCGGTTGGCGGGGGATTCATCCTGACCTCATCCAACTCGATACATTCCTCAGTCAGGCCGGAGAACTATCTCGCAATGATCCAGGCCGCAAAAGAGTTCGGCTCCTGCTATTGAGTCAGGGGCCTCCGGGCGCGACGTTTCCACTCGGTTTCTTCTGTGTTCTGATGATATCTCCGCCGCTGATGACACCGTTGGAAGGATCATACGTCACGGAAGGATTCCAAATCTTGTCTGGACCAACACACTGAAGTCTCCAGAAACCGCTCCAAGCAATGGCCTCCGGAGGATATCGCCACTGAAAGACAGTCCAACCGCTCTGGGCTTTTGCGACCATCTCCGCGATGTTCTCGTAGCCGTACCGCTTCCATATTTCGTCTGGGAAATAAGGTTCCTTGTCATAATTCCCACCAAAGGGACAGAGGATCTCTGACTTGGACAGATACGCAACAGGAGTGCTCAGCACATTGGGAACGTACCACCATTTGAGTTCAGAACCCTGGATCGCAGGAGGGCCACCGGAAAAGTTCGGTTCCCGCATCGGAGGATAGTCATTCTCGTCCAGACGGTAGAGTTCCAAAGCGACTCCAATGGCCTGATGATCAGCCTGGACTCGAGCGACTCTCGCACGCACTTGAGAGAGCAGAAAGTTTGGTATGGCAATCGAAGCCAGAATACCGACTATCGCGACCACGATCAGCAGTTCAATCAGAGTCAAACCTTGTGTGTGAACGTTCCGAAAGCAGATTCTGCACATGTCTCAACTCACAAGAGCTTTTCAATGGAGCATCCCATCCGCCCCTCAGTTTTGCGCAGTCCGACACCCCCTGATTCGTTTCAATCTCCGGCGACCTTGAAGAATTGAGAGGAGACTCAAAAGGGTTTTCAAGTAGGCTTTCAGGAGAGGTGCATACTGGTCGCGATTTTTGCCTGAAAGAATCCACTTCAACTCATGAACTGCCGCACGGATCATCTCTCCAACAGTGTAGTTTCTCAGGAGAAATCGGAGCCTGTTGACGTGATAGCGACAGAAATACTTCTGTGAAAACTGTCCGCTCGTCTCCATGACCCGATGGTAGACTATTGCCTTTGGAACATAGAGCACCTCAAACCCGACTTTTCGAGCCAGACGGCAGTATTCGACCTCCTCAAAATACAGAGGGAAATACGAGGATTCCAGAAGTCCGATGCGATCCAAGACCTTGCGATGTATCGCAAAGACGGCTCCGGTGACATATTCCGTCTCTCGAATGCCTGGGTACTGTCTGTGAAAAGGTTCTCCCTGACCCACATGCCAGGTCAGACCGTTGGGCAGTACGATTCCGCCTGCATGCTGGATGGATGCACCATCCCAGGACAGTAGCAGCCCACCGCAGATACCCGCGTTGGGTCGCATCTGGAATTGCTCGACAAACGCGGATATCCATTCTGGTTCCACTCGGGTGTCATCGTTCAGAAGAACCACGATCTCACCTGTGGCTACTTCGATTCCCTTGTTATTCCCGCCCGCAAATCCCAGGTTCTTTCCTGTTTCGACGACTCTGATGTTGGTGGGCAACGTTTGAATAAGGCATTTCGTCTTTTCACTGGCTTCGTTGTCTACGACAATGATCTCCAGTGGGACATAGTCCGTCGCCAGCACACTCCGAACTGTGTCTGCCACATAAGGACCTTCACCGTGTGTCAGAACAACGACTGAGACGAGTGGTTTCCGGCTCACAGAATTCTCTCCGCCTCTTGAAAACGTCGCGCGATGGCCTTGATCTTTCGGGCAAGACGAAAACGTTCGAGCAGGATTCTCGGCAGAACACTGGCGGTATGACCATAGGCCTCAAGCAGAGCCTGAGGTTGCAGATTTCTGCCATGTGTTCGGTACCAGTAACGCTCCGACCGAGGCCAGGAGTTCAGGAGCGCCGTTGTCTTGAGATGCAGAAGCATGCAGCGAAACCGTCCCCGATGATAGAGGTAACAATAGCGATGCGTCGCTTTGCCCATCGCGTGGCTCTCGAAGTGAAGCACGCGAGATGAGCGGACGATCACGGTCTTCAGCCCTAGACGGTATGCCCGAAAGGCCAGATCAACATCCTCAAAGTAGATGGGGGAATAGCCTTCGTCGAAACCGCCGAAAAGTTCGAGAAACTCTCGCCGAGCCGCCAGCGCCGCGCCTGTTGCATAGAGTGCCGTGCAGACGGACTCTTCCTCGGAAGCGGGGGGATTCCCATAGTTCGGATCAAACGCCAATCCGTTGGGGAGCATCAATGGAGCATCCGCCTGGATGTTGACTTCGTCCGGCAGAAGCAGTCTCGAACCGGCAAGCGCAACGCTCGGATCTGACTGCATAACCGATACCAACGGCTCAATCCAACCGGGCTCGACCTGAGTGTCCGCGTTCAGAAATATGATCACTCCACCTTGGGCGGCATGATAGCCCTGATTGCAGGCGCGGGAGAAACCGAGATTGCTGCTGTTGCAGAGAAAGCGTGCTTCATGCCAGGCATGGCGTCCAAGATCCAGGCAGCCGTCGGTCGAACCGTTGTCTACCACAATGACCTCAAACTGCGGATAGGTGGACTGTTTCAATGCCACCAGGCATCTTTCGATGTGCTCCCGGGTGTTCCAGTTGGGAATGACCACACTGACGACGGGGCATTTCTCAAGCGCAGGAAGGCGTGAACCGGTTCGCGGCGGTCGGCGAACATAACGCAGAAAATCCTCGCGAGTGTTTGCCGTCAACCAGTGGTGCGCCATGGTGCTCGTGCTTTCCTCAGAGAATCGGCTCCCTTGTCGTCACGCGGACTGTAAGACGTGAAGCCTGACGGTGTTTGTCGTTCCACGCACTGGAACGGGAAGCCCGCAGACAACGACAACGACATCCCCAGGCTGGAAGCCAAGGCGTTTGCAGAACGTCTCGTTGACGATCTTGAGGACTCCCTCGAAGTCTTCGACTTCAGGAACCAGAATCGGTTGTACCCCCCAGACCAAAGCCATCTGTCGGAGTGTTGTTTCATCTGGAGTGAGGGCATAGATTGGATCGGGCGGTCGGAACTTGGCGATCAGCCGTGCCGTGAAACCGGAACACGTGAAAGCGCATATTGCCCGTGTGTTTGTGTTTCTGGAAGCCTCGGATGCCATGTGGCTGACGAGTTTTTCCAGCGATTCCGTCTCGAAACTCAGCGGTTTGCGGCCTGCACTGCATTGGAACCGATGGCCTTCCGTCTCGAGCGCGATGCGTCTCATCATTTCCACGGCTTGGACAGGGTACTTCCCTACAGCCGTCTCGCCTGAGAGCATGATGGCGTCAGTGCCGTCGTAGATGGCATTGGCGACGTCAGAAGCTTCCGCACGGGTAGGTCTCGGATTCTCGATCATGGACTCGAGCATCTGCGTTGCCGTGATGACAATCTTATCCTTCTCGTTGGCCTTAAGGATAATCTCTTTTTGAAGTGCGGGAACCTTCTCGGGCACCATCTCGACACCCAGATCCCCACGTGCGACCATGACTCCGTCGGCCGCGTCGAGAATGCTGTCAAGATTTCGGATGGCTTCGGGCTTCTCTATTTTGGCGATCAGGGGAGTTCTGCTGTTGGCGGCCTGGAGTGCCTCACGCGCGGGTTGAAGATCTTCTGCCGTCCGAACGAACGAAAGCGCCATATAGTCCACGCCGTGCTCAATGCCCCAGAGGAGACTTTCGCGATCCTTCTCGGTCAGTGCGGGAATCCTGAGACGGGTTTCGGGAAGGTTCACTCCCTTTCGGTCGGATATGACTCCCCCGACGACAACTTCCGTTTCGACGCGGTCTTCTTCCATGGAAAGCACACGGAGTTCCCTCACCCCATCCGCAAGAAGGATACGTTGGCCTTTCTGGACATCTTTCCACAACTCCGAATAAGTAATTGCACAGCGTTTGGCATCTCCTGGAGTTGGGTCATTGTCCAGGACGAATCGAGTCCCTGGTTCCAGCAGTGCCTCGCCATTCCGGAACTGTCCCAGTCGAATCTTAGGTCCGGGCAGATCTTGGAGCACGGCTACCGACTTCTCGTGTCTGGCGGCAATGGCACGAATGGCGTTCAGGCGTTCCAGGTGTTCCTCATTCTTGCCATGAGAAAAATTGAGTCGAAAGACATTTACACCGGCACAAACAAGTTGTTCCAACATCTGAGGATCGGACGATGCGGGTCCTACGGTGGCGACGATCGTGGTTCGGGCAGTTGCATTGTTCATCCGTGGCTTTCCTCCAGCGGAACATACTAGCAAGACCACTCCGAAAAGCAACTGCTTTGGGATTTCTCCAAGGGATTGGGCATAGCCCGCACACCCAGAACTGCTGACTTGCTCTGTGGACTTTGTGTGCATGGCGTTTCGAAACGCTGTTCGATCTGAATCAGGCCCGGGTGTATCAGTCTGTCAATGTTCTGAGATGGGTCTTCAGGTAGAGCAAGGATCAATGGTCATCGGTGCTGATGAGTGTCAGTGTGTATTGATCTTTCTGGCCACCGAAGTACTTCTGGAGCACTTCCGAGAAGATGGAATTCGATGGAGAAATGCTTTCAAAGAGCGTCATACATGATCTGAGTTTCAATTCATCGGGGTATCCGAAAATCTCATGAGCGGATTTGCACTCAAGTTGCAGAAGTGCCTGACAGCATTCGAGCAACCTTCCGCCAAGTACCGGATGCTCAAGGTACGCTGTTGCTTCGGAAAGACTCTTGATGGCGTAGTGCCTGGACGTAGAACTGCTTCCCAGTCCTTTGTATTGAGGAAAGATGAACCACATCCAGTGGGTGGTCTTCTGACCGCCTCGAAGTTCAGTCAAGACTCTCTCAAAGATGCCATTCTGTGCGGAGACGAATCGCTCCAGATTGTGAGAATCCTGATCTCTTGATTCATCCTGCGCCATAATCTGACTGCTCCTCTCATGCCAACTCGGAGAAAAGAACACCTCCGAAGATCAAGGCAGCACCAAACATCTCGCGCCCTGTCATTCTCTCAGAAAGAAACAAGAATGCAATGCAGGCGGCGCAGACCGGTTCCAAGGTATAGATGACCGCCGCACGAGGTGCCAGGGTGTACTGCTGATATCGGGTCTGAAGAAATACGGTGACCAGCGTACACATGGTGGCAAGGTAGAGGATCATGAAGAAAGACTTTCCAGTGTCAACCATGGGGAAAGAGCCTTGAAATCCCGCGACCAGCCAACACAGGACTGCCATTCCAAAGAGTTGCCCAAACATCAGGGGTCGAAACTGGGACTTCTTCGAAAGAATCGGCAGTGTCACGATATACACTGCCCACGCAAATGCAGAGAAGACGGTCAACACGTCTCCTCGGTTCAGATGAAGGTTCTGGGTTTCCTCAGGTTTGACGAGGAGAAAGTACAGACCGACCATGGCAATTCCCAAGCCGGCCAGGGTATTGCGTTGTGGTATCTTTCTGGCGATACAGAGCCAAATCAAAGGGACAAATGCGGCGTGAAGGCTGGTCACAAATGCCGAGCGAGATGCCGTTGTCATCTCCAGCCCCATCGTCTGGAGCACATAGCCGAAATAGAGGATGACTGCCAGAAACAGGCCGTAGCGAAAACCGACCGTCCGGAGTTCCTTCAGAACGCCTGGTGCAAGAAGGAGGAAGACTGCAGTGGCAATGGTGAAACGGTAGGCAACCAGACCCGTCGGAGATGTTCCTTCCAATCCGGTCTTGATCGCCGTAAAGGATGAACCCCAGAAAACTGTCATGACCACCAGCCACAACTCCGCCACCCACCGATGTGGATGAAGGCGCACCGTCGTGTTGCTGCTGGCTGGTGTGTTGTTCATACCGTTCTGCCTTGCTCCTTGCGTCGAGGCACTGAATAATCGGAGACCATAGCAATGCAATCGTTTCGTGGCAACCAGTTTGCCTTTCCCAGCGCAATCTGGTATCGTCTCTTCATGGTAAGCAAGAACACCGAAAACAACACCAATTCGAACCCTCCTGAGGAACTGTCTGTTGGGCAGCTTTTCGAGGAACTCTGTCAGAAGATGGCTCAACTTCGCAGTCCACAGGGCTGTCCTTGGGATCGAGAACAGACACACCTGACTCTGAAAAAGTATCTCATCGAGGAAGCATACGAGGCTTGTGAAGCCTTTGAGGATGGCGATCCGAAGGAGATTGCCGAGGAGCTCGGAGATGTCCTGCTTCAGGTTGTCTTCCATGCTGAAATCGGCACCCAGGCAGGAACCTTCGGTGTTGCTGATGTCATTCGGACGCTCATTGACAAACTTGTTCAGCGCCATCCCCATGTCTTTGGTGATGTGCCTTTGGAGACGGCGCAGGAAGTCCTGCAGCAATGGGAAGAGAACAAGCTGAAGCAGAGTGATCGCAAGGAGTCCATTCTGGACGGCATTCCGAAGAATCTTCCTGCTTTGCTGAAGGCGATGCGGGTACAGGAACGCGTTCAGAGGGTCGGGTTTGACTGGAATCAGGTTGCTGAAGTTCTGGCAAAGGTTCGAGAGGAGATCTCTGAATTCGAAGAAGCACTTCAACAGGACAACCGTGAAAAGATGCAGGAAGAACTTGGAGACGCCTTCTTTGCACTGGTCAATCTGGCGCGATTTGTTCATCTCGATCCTGAACTGTCCCTGGCGCGTACTGTGGAGAAATTCTGTAGGCGATTTCGCTACATCGAGCAGGAAGTCGCACGCAAAGGGCTGACACTTCGTGATGTTGATTTAGCGGAAATGGACTATCATTGGGAGCAGGCAAAGACAAAAGTCTAGTGTTTTGTCACCGGCAGGAGTAGGAACCAACAGAGTCGGGTCAGGGTATTACCTGGCTTAGATCTTTTGGATTCAGATTCATTTTGGGGAGGTAGAGCCATGAAACTATCGAGCAGCAGTTGGTCTTTTCATCGCACTTTTGGGGCAGGCCAGATGGATCAGTTCTCCTGGCTTGATTTTTGTGCCGGGAAACTCCGGCTGGATGGAGTGGAACTTCTGGATTTCCATTTTCCGAACACAGAGCCGTCCTATCTGAAGGATATCAAGAAATACGCCACAGACCGAGGCTTGACCATTTGCTGTGCTTCCGTATCGAATCACTTCACTGGACACTATCAGGATGCACAGAACGACGTGGAGAAGGTCAAGAAGTGGATAGACATCGCCCAGGTTTTGGGTGCTCCCGTTGTTCGAGTGTTCGCGGGCAGTGGCGAAGAGATGTCCAAACAGGTGATCTACGATCAGGCGGTGGAATGTCTCCAGAAGGTGGCCATGTATGCGGAACATGTGGGAGTGGTTCTGGGTTTGGAGAACCACGGTGGCACCACTGCAGAACAGGTGCTTGCACTTCTCAGAGACGTGCAGTCTCCCTGGTTGAAACTCACGCTGGACACGGGGAATTTTCCGCCATCGGAGACATACAAATCCATCGAAGCCTGTCTGCCTCACGCAGTTATTGTCCATGCTAAGTTGTACGAACTGGACGTGGACGGATGTGAGGTGCGGCTGGACTACAAGAAGATCATGAAGTCTTTTGAGAAGCAGGGCTATAACGGCTTTCTGTCCATCGAATTTGAGGGAGAGCCCGAGGAACTTGGATTCATGCCCAAAGGAGTGGCGTACTTGCGCCGCTTGATAGCGGAACCTTTTGTCAAGAAGACCACTGCCAGGAAAAAGAGGGCAGACGCATGACCCTCAAACAAATCCTAATCACAAAGACAGACCTGGCTCGACTGACAAAACTGCTCCAGGAATCTGAGGCCACTGCGTACCGTGGAAGTGAATACCTCGCCAAACTGAGCGCGGAACTGGCGCGTGCGAAGGTCGTTGCTGCGGAAGAGATATCCAATAAGGTCATCACCATGCATTCACAGGTCTGTCTTGAAGATCTGGAGACTGGCGACAGGGAGACTTACACGCTCGTCTTTCCCGAGGAAGCGGATGTGGATCAGAGACGAATCTCCATTCTGGCACCCATCGGCACGGCGATGCTCGGGTATGAAGTTGGAGACGTTTTTGAATGGGAGGTACCGGCAGGGAAGAGAAACCTCCAAGTCAAAGAGATTCTTTATCAGCCAGAGGCCGCAGGAGACTATCACCTTTGAGCACGAACATCAGAGAGACAGTCTTCAGTTCAAGACATCAGCAACTTGGTGGTCGCATGGTGGATTTCGGGGGGTGGAAACTGCCCGTGCAGTTTGACGGTGTGCTCGCTGAGCATCTTCACTGTCGAAGTGCGGCGGTTGTTTTTGACACTAGCCACATGGGGCAGTTTCTCATCAGTGGCAGAGAAGCCGCCTCGCAGCTGTCACTGCTCTGTACCCAGGATGCGGAGACCCTTCGCGTGGGTCAGTGTCGCTATGGCTTCTTGCTCAGGGAAGATGCTGGCATCATTGACGACACGATCCTGATGAGAACAGCAGATGACGAGTTCCTGCTCGTCGTGAATGCGGCGACTCAGGACAGAGACCAACACTGGGTTGAAGAACATCTCAGAGGAAACAGTTCCTTTGTCAATCGCAGTGCGTTGGGATGGGCGAAAATCGATCTTCAGGGGCCGGAGTCTTTTGACGTACTGAGAGGATTGGTTGATATTGACCTCAGAACGCTTCCCTATTTCAGTGTCGCGCCAGCCCGAATTTGCGAGGTGTCCTGCGTTCTCAGCAGAACGGGTTATACGGGTGAACTGGGCTATGAGATCATGGCAGAAGGCAACGATCTGTTGACCGTATTCGACAGAATTCTGGAACATCCTCGAGTCAAACCTGCTGGGCTGGGTGCGCGAGATTCACTTCGGCTCGAGATGGGTTATCCTCTTTACGGCCATGAGCTCTCGGAAGAGCGCAATCCGGTCGAGGCGGCAATGCTCTTTTTCCTGAAGAGTCAGAAGCCTCACGTTGGTTTCGAGGCTTTGAACCAAGCCAGGTGGAACGGCACGGCTCAAACCCTTGTGGCGTTTCGAACGGATACTCGTAGACGTCCCAGTCCAAGTTGTGAGATTTGCAGCGATGGGGAAGTTGTTGGCGTGGTGACCAGTGGTGCGTTCTGTCCGAGCCTCGACGTGTCTGCAGGCATGGGTTTTGTGCGTTCGGATTTGGCAAGACAGGGAACGCCTCTGATTGTTCGAACAGAACGGGCGGAGATCGCCGCTCTTGTGCAGGATCGCCCCCTCTACCAGGGCGGCACATGCCGCAGGAAACTTTGAGCAAGAAGATCTGGCAAGCAAGAGAACTCCTTCTGTTACCGTGGATAGACTGTTTCCTGGTGACACTCAGTCCAGAAGAAGTGTGTCATTTGCAGAGCAAGCGTTCAGGGGAGTGGGCATTGCCCACACGCATGCAGGTGCTAACCTGCGAAAAAGACGTGAATTTACTTTTAGGAATAATAGATCAACTTGGAGGTGCTTTTGATGGTTCCGGAGGATTTGAAGTACACCGATCAACATGAATGGATTCGTCTTGAGGGAAGCGTTGGTGTGGTAGGCATTACCCATCACGCTCAGGAACTCCTTGGTGATATCACATTTGTTGAATTGCCGGTGTCAGGACGTGATGTCACTAAGGGTTCTGAGGCATGTGTCATCGAATCTGCAAAAGCCGCGGCGAGTGTCTACGCGCCCGCGTCCGGTCAGATCGTCGGGGTGAATACAAGTCTTGAAGATGATCCTTCGCTTCCCAACACAGATCCCTATGGAGAGGGCTGGATTCTCAAGATTCAACTGTCCTCACCAGATGAGTTGGCAGGGCTGATGTCCGCTCAGGAGTACGAGGAGTTTTTGAAGAAAGAGGAAGCCTGAGATGCCTTTCATTGCGAACACAGATCAACAGCGCGCCGAGATGCTGAAGAAGATAGGGAAAGGTTCCATTGATGAGTTGCTCGAGGTCATTCCGCCTGAGTTGAGATGCAAAGATCTGGATGTTCCCCCTGGGCTGACCGAACAGGAAGTCCGGACCCGTTTGGCGAATCTTGCTGACCACAACAGCACGAACCTGATCAGTTTTCTCGGTGGTGGGTTCTATGATCATTTCATCCCCGCTGCGGTGGATAGTCTGATCAGCCGTGCGGAGTTCTACACGGCGTATACTCCCTATCAGCCGGAGATTTCGCAGGGGACGCTCCAGGCAATCTACGAATACCAGTCCGCCATCTGTCGGTTGACGGAGATGCAGGTCGCCAACGCCTCTCTTTATGATGGTGGCACCGCGGTCTATGAGGCCATCATGATGGCGCTACGGGTGACTGGTCGTAACCGCGTGATCATTGACGACAGCGTCAGTCCGATTTACCGAAAGATGGTTCAGTCCTACACCAGCAATCTCGGCATCAGTCTGCAGGAAACCCTCTCCCGCGAAGGCCTGCCTTCACGCAAGACGCTTGAGGCGGAGGTGAACCAGGAAACTGCGGCAGTCATCGTGCAGAATCCGAATTTCTTCGGCTGTATTGATGATCTCAGTGACATTGCAGAACTTGCCCATCGAAAAGGTGCTCTTTTGATCGTTTCCTGCTATCCGATTTCGCTTGGGATTCTCAAACCACCTGGACAGATGGGTGCGGATATTGTTGTTGGAGAGGGGCAGAGCCTTGGAATGCACGTCTCCTTTGGTGGCCCCTATCTGGGATTCATGGCGACTCGGGAAAAGTACATGAGGAAAATGCCCGGCCGCATTGTTGGTCGAACTCTCGACGATCAGGGGCGTCAGGGATTCGTTCTGACGCTCCAGGCTCGCGAGCAGCATATTCGACGTGAGAAAGCGACTTCAAACATTTGCACCAATGAAGGGCTCTGCGCCTTGACCGCTCTGATTTATCTCAGCCTTCTTGGCAGAAACGGGCTGCCCGAACTGGCGCAGGTCTGCGCTGACAAAGCCAACTACGCGCAGAGCCGCCTGACTCAGGTCAAAGGAGTTACCATGCGTTTCCCGAAACGGTGGTACTTCAATGAATTTGTGCTGAATCTCCCCATGGCTGCGGAAAAGGTCATCCGAGGGCTTTTTACACGGGGGATTGCAGCGGGGTTCCCGTTGGGACGATACTGGCCGGAGATGAGCAACTGCCTGCTGGTGGCCATTACGGAAAAGCGCACGAAAGAAGACATTGACTATCTGGCTCACACGCTGGAGGTGATCCTGTGAAACTCATCTTTGAAAAGTCCGTCCCTGGGCGTCGAGCGATCCGCAATGTCTCCAGTGACGTTGGAGAAAAGGCCAGTATCCGTGAGTCACTGTTGCGCGAAAAGCCACCGGCTTTACCCGAACTGTCCGAGTTGGATGTTGTACGGCATTTCACCGAGTTGAGTCGCCGGAATTTTGGAGTGGACAACGGTTTCTATCCTCTGGGTTCATGCACGATGAAATA
>JAKQFZ010000762.1 GCA_029558215.1 Candidatus Omnitrophota bacterium | reverse complement strand
TCAGCAACTGTGAATGGAGGGCCCTCAACGCTTCTTGGCTGCGACGCAGGGCCTCAGCTCCCTCCTGAATAACACTTTCGGCACGCTTTCGCTCTGACACGTCTCGCACGATGGCACACACATACCCTTCCCCATCATGCTCCAAGTAGCGCATCGACACTTCGATGGGAAAGACCGTTCCAGACTTTCTTCGGAATGTAGTCGCATACTGTACTACTTCGCCCTGTTTCAGCCGCGTCAGATCGTTAAGAATGTCGATTCGGCTCTGTAAAGGAGCAATATCCGGCATCGACAAATTCAAGAGTTCTTCGCGTGAATAGCCCAACAACTCGGTTGCCCGTACATTCACATACATGATGCGACGATCAGGCCCAGCCCAAAGAATGGCATCAGCCGCATGGTCCGTCGCAAACTGCGTAAACCTCAGCTTGGCTTCAGCCAACCGTCGCTCAGTCACATCGGTTAACAAACCGTGGAACAGTACTGTCCCGTCTACCGTAGGCGTCTCAGGCAGAGAATCCCCACGCAACCATTTCACGCGACCATCGGGGAGTCGTAACCTAAACTCATGCGCCAACCGCGATCCACTGCGGATTGCGTTTTCAATGGATGCCATGATCCCCGGCATATCTTCTGGTAGGACCAATTTCCAGACCGCACTATAATCTGACACAATGACGTCTGATGGATACCCCACCATATCCATGGCTCCACGACTGATATAGCTAAACCGCTGACATCCATCCCGCGTAATAACATATTGATACACCGCACCGGGCACAGCATCCGCAATCCGTCGCATCTTGAGGTCAGTCTGGTGTAACTCTTGGACATCCTCGAAATACTTCTTCTCCTGATCGACCACGAGCGACTCATTCAGCTTCAAGAGTCGGCGATAAGTCTCTTCAGCAAATGCGAATCCAACCTCTCTGGAGTACGGCTTCCCTTCACCACTCTTAGCCTTAGCACTCCAATACTGCTCGTCCCCAGTAGAACACGCCAGACAAATATTGCCTGATAACACTTGCAACAACGATCTGATCCTAGAATCGACTGTCACCCTCGAGTAGAGGAAGACACAGTAGCTCCCTCCAGAAGGCAGCAGCCCACCCAGGCAAATAACCTGTTTCACTCCGTGCCTCCGCAGAAAGTCTGCTCTGCTTTCGGCGAGGTTATAAGAGCGTGGGATCTCATGCACCAGGATTCCAAACAATTGATTGTGTGAATTAGCGACAGTAAGACTCTTCTCAAAATTATTCACCGGACTGCTCAGCCCCAAATCCTCCCACGATTGCGTGTACCACGCAGTTTCCTGGGAACTGAACTTCGTTTGAATGGGGACACAATGTAGTCCGAACGGAGGTCTGTCGATCGTCCACTCCGCAGAATCTCCGGCCACGCCCATCAATGCAAGGACTCGCGTTTGAGCGGGGGCGTGGACCCCATCAACCGAAGACACCCATCGGTCTTGGTAGCGCGCTGGGAGATCACCAAGATTACGAGTGTGAAAGACCTCGACGAGAGACAATTGCGACTGACGACTCTCCTGGGAAAAGAAAGACCGGGCCAGAAACATCGCAATGAGTTGACAGACCTCCTC
>JAKQFZ010000758.1 GCA_029558215.1 Candidatus Omnitrophota bacterium | reverse complement strand
TCAGCAAGAAACCTCTGCCGCTCTGCAAGCCGTTCTTCGGCAAAGAGCCCCTCTTCCTTCTTTGTTCTTCCCATCTGCTCGTCAATCTGGTTTCTCATACGAAGCACGACCCTCGGTTGGTAAGGTTGCGCAGAGCCCCAGAGATACCCGCTGAATGGCTTTAACTTCTGTCCGGTTTGGGATTCTTCACACAGACTGGATCCGTCAGAGACAGCCGACTCCTGCAGCAAGAGATCGAGGTTGTCCTTCACACTTTGTGGATTTCCATCAAAGTTCTTGGGTCTGACCATTCCACGATGAACAAGTAGCGGCATCTCGGGACATTCATCTTCCCTGTACCCTGACGGCAACGGCAAAGCATCTCCATAGCGAACACCGCAGCGATCTCCCAATAACCGATTGGCGAGAGCGATTTTACCGGATTCTCCGTTGCCCAGCGCAGGACCGATCTCATTTCTAAACTCATGCCGAAAGGCGCCAAGGAGATTGGCGCCCCGGATATAGTCCAAGGTCGGGCGTATGTTTCCCATTTCGCTTCGCGCGGCGATGCATGCTGCTTCTTCTAACTGAATCAACAGACGGAGTACGGGAACTTCTTCGTTGGACGGCGTGTTCTGTGCGCTATGGGCATTCGTACCCGGTGTGTTTAAGTCGGCTTGAGAAGATTCTGCTGTGATTTTGACGCTTCCCAAGCCTCGCCTTCTTCGGTTCCCAATAAGCCTGAGCGACTTGAGAGCATCAGTTAGCAGCCCTTTGGCAATGCTTGGAGAACTCGATCGCAGCTGAATCACACCCTCTAGTTTCAACCCACGAATACCACATTGAATTGTTCTGAGGGTATGTTCCTTTGCCTTCCTGATTTTCTCATCGATGCTTGTCCGCGATATTCTTGTAAGGCAACAATCAGGTGTCTTTTTTTCCCGAGTCTCCTTGGTACACCGCCAACTTGTCAAGAGCATCCCATCACCTGATTGGAAATCAAAGATCTCATTGAAGACACGATCAACCCCTTCTTCGGACGAATACCATTTGAAGGAGGTTTCCTGTGATCCAATGCCAAAATCTGCCAACCTATTCTTGAGTCGAGACGCTGCATCGCGCACAAGTCCGCGAACAGTGTCATCCGGAACCATTGGGTAGCCCTCGGAATCGCACACCTGTCCGGAATCATAGAGACCAGGAAGATTCATTCCATCCCCAATGTGGAACGGTTCAAGAGTTTCTACCTTCAGATTGAGAATGATCGTCTTATGCGCGCTGGCCATCTTTGCCCTCCTCCGCCTTTGCGATGAACTCCATCATCTGTATTAAGTCGAAACACTGTGTTTCGTACTTTTTCGATGCAGACTCTGTCCACACTGCATGAAAGTGCTTCTTGATGATTGGTTTGCCCATATGCTCTCCGAAGAAATCCCTTGCCGTCCATTCTGCGTGACGACGCCCTTTTCCGAGTTCATCCATGAATGTTCTGAGCTTGGAACGAGCAACCTTTCCTTCACCTTCTCCGCAAACCTTGTCCAATTCGCCAACGTCATCGTTCAGTGTCTTTAGATCGAAATGTCCATTGCTCGGTAGAACGGCAAGAGGCCTCTTGATCAGTTTCAGTTGTTCTTTGTTCATCTTCCTGCAATAGACGTTGTGACGGTAATCATCCAAATCTCCCACCATGCTTCCGACAACAACCTCCCAGTCCACCGTGCTGAATTCACGGCTCATTCGCTTGGCAGATTTCAGCAACTGTTCGGCTAGCTGATGTGCGAGATGGAAGGGATAGTTCAAAGGACATAAGGCGATTCCAGCGCCAAAAGCATATTCAGGGAGTTTTTCGGCAATGCCAGAATTCAAAGGTTTCCATGCTTCTTTGCTCTTATTGCTCATCTCCTTTGCTTTCTGAGCAAATGCAACGATAAATCTGAACGCGTCTGATCCCTTCAGGACAAGGAGAAGATCATCACCGCCGAGCATGAGAATTCGCACAGGCAGGCAACCCTGCGCATTTCGCTGCAGATTCAGCCCCTTGATTGCCTGAAAGAGGGCACTCCTCACCACGTAGCGTGTATGGTACCAGAAGACTTCTGCCAGGACTGATCCTTCGATGTAATCCTTGCCTTTGCAGATGGCTTCTCGAAAGGAC
>JAKQFZ010000756.1 GCA_029558215.1 Candidatus Omnitrophota bacterium | reverse complement strand
GAGTTGAATCAGAGTGCGAAGTGACAGAAGTTTGAACGTTCTCATCATGACACCCATCTTCCCACTGCCCCTTATGTCGGGTGGACAGGTGCGCCTGTTTAATATCATCAAACGACTGTCAGAGTATTGTCGGGTATCGCTGCTGTCCCTGGTTGATTCACAGCAAGCCCACCAGATCGTCCATCTCTCCCCGTATTGCACACGACTGGAGACAGTCGAGGCAACGGTCTTCCCCAGTACATTCAAGAGGTGGCTTCACGCTCTGTCTCCAGCGGAGATCCTCCGCACTGCCAAGAGACTGGTCTTTCTGGGCAGAGGGATACCTTTTCAGGTGTGTCGGTTCTATCACCGAGAGATGGAACAACGGCTCAAGAGAATGCTTGTCGAGCAGCAGTTTGATGTCATCGAAGGCGTCTATCCTCAAATGGCACCGTATCTCCTGACGGCGAGGAAAGTCGCCCCAAGAGCGAAGTTCATTCTGGAAGAAATCGATCTGTCATTCATCTCCAAGGAAAGGGAGAAGCCGACCAAGTCCGGAATGAATCAGTGGTTGGCGTCCCTGGAGCACGACAGAATGCGTCGGTATTCGGCAAACCTGTGGCCGCTCTTTGACAGGGTGATTGCCATGTCTGAGACGGACAGAGACTCTCTTCTTTCACTTATGCCGACGGCCAAAGTGTCTGTCGTTCCCAATGGGGTGGACACGGAGTTCTTCGTACCTCCAGCGAAACAAGGCTCGCCAGATCGGCTGAAAGTCGCTTTCCTTGGTGGTTCGCAGCACTATCCGAACGTAGATGCCATGAAGTTCTTTGCAACACAGATCGCGCCAAGGATTCGTTGCTCGCAGAGTGATTTCGTTTTCAAGATCATTGGTGCGTTTGACGGTCGTTTGATCCCTCAACTGCCATTCCCAACCGAGTTTACTGGATACGTAGACGACATGCGTCCTCATCTGTGCGAGTGCTCGCTTCTGATCGTTCCTCTGAGGATTGGCGGAGGCACAAGACTGAAGATCCTTGAAGCGATGTCACTGGGGGTCCCTGTGTTGACGACAACCATCGGCTGCGAGGGTATCGAGGCAGTCTCCGGGAGGGATGTGATCGTCGTTGATGATCCTCAAGCGTTTGCGGATCAGATAACGGCTATCCTTGCCGATGGTCGGTTGCGGGAGAGGCTTTCCAGATACGGACGGCAACTTGTTGAGCAGAGATACTCGTGGCCTGAGATCGTTGAGAGCCTTGTGCAGGTCTATCAAGAGGTGTGTTGTTCAGGTGTGGTTGGATGAGCCGGCGACATTGTGTCGTTTGGCAGATTTGAAAACGAGGACTGGTGGACATGAAACAAACTCATATGACAACAAAGACAGCAATCAATGCAGTTCTGGCTATCCTTGCGCTGATGCAGTTTGAGAGTTCCTATGCCAGTGTGGTCGTAGACGCCCGCAACGCAGATGAAGACATGGCCGTCTATGGGGATCGTCTGCTTGACGGCCTGGGCTATCCCCTTCTTGCCGCGGATATCAACGGGGATGGGATCAAGGATGTTATTGTTGCTGCGACAGCATCTGACGGCTTGGATCAGACTGAGGTGAACTGTGGAGTTGTCTATGTCATTTTTGGCAGTGATTCTTTACCCCGCTCGGCACAGATGGCAGCCGATGCCGATATCACCATCTATGGAGTCGAGCATGGCATCAACGGCGCTGAAGGCGATGAGGCGGGTTACGCACTGGCAGCCGCTGATTTCAACCATGATGGCATTGACGATCTGGTCATCGCAGCGATCTATGGGGATGGTGAAAACAACAGCCGGCCTGACTGTGGGGATGTCTACATCATTTACGGTCGAAAGGACTTTCCGAGTCTGATGGATCTCGAGGTGGACGCGAACGTGACCATCTACGGAAAGGATGGGGGCAACGGAGAGGGGAATCCCTGGGATCCGGACAAAGGCGATCTTGCTGGAAGTGCGCTGACCGTCGGGGACTTCAACGGTGATGGGATGGCAGATCTCGCCATTGGCGCAGTCTTGGGAGACGGGCCGGACGAATCGCGGATTCACTGTGGAGAGGCCTATATACTCTGGGGCAGAGATTCGTTTCCGGCAGTCGTTGACCTCGCGGCGGACGACGACTTGACGACAATCTGGGGGGCAGATTCAGGAGACTATCTGGGGTTCTCATTGGTGGCGACGGATGTCAATAATGACGGTCTTGATGATCTGCTGATGGGATGCCTGTTGGGAGATGGGCCGTCCAATGCAAGACAAGACTGTGGCGAAGTGTATCTCCTTTACGGTCGTGAACCGTTTCCCAATCAAGTGGACCTGCGAACAGACGCGGACGTGGTTATCTATGCTCCTGATTCGGGAGATCTGTGGTTTACCCCCGCGGATTTTGTCGCCGCCGGGGATCTCAATGGAGATGGGGAAACCGATATTGCCATTGGAATGCCGTTTGCAGATGGCCGAAACAACGAGTTTGTTGACTGTGGTGAGACAGCGATCCTGTTTGGTGGGAAACCATTTCCCCCGGAGATAGATCTGGCAATGGGAGCAGATGCGATTATCTATGGAGTGACCGCGGACGACCAGTCGGGTTTCTCGGTGGCGATGGGTGATCTGAACGGAGACGGCCTCCAAGACCTCATCATCACAGCTCCAAATGCGGACGGTATCCATGATATGCGTTTTGTCGCCGGAGAGGCATACGCCATCTATGGGCGGAGTTCTTTCCCAAAATCGCTGAGCCTTGAGAGCGCTGATGTTGTCATCTATGCAGCAGATTCCTTTGACCTGTTGGGTATCTTTGCACGGTGTGGAGATGTCAACGGCGACGGGTATTCTGACATCCTTGTCGGCGCACCTCTGGCAGACGGTCCGGAAAACTCCATCACGGACGCAGGGGACATGCTCGTTGTCTACGGGGCTGCCTTGGGGATTGGAATTCACGGCATCTTCCCCGAGAACGGGGCGGTCGTCCAATGTCAGCAACCCTTCGAGTGGACGCCAGGACGCCCAAGCAATAATGTCTGGCTCTTTCGCTTGTTCAGAGCCCCGGATGGCAGTCATCTGTTGCATGAAAGTCCATTTCTTCTTCAGCCCAAGTATTCACTCCCGGATAATTTCCTTTCAGGCATTCCGGCAGACGCCACACTTTACTGGCGAGCGTACGGCTTCAACCCGGACGAGGTTCCAGGAAGGACACAAGAGAGTGCTCTGTACTCATTTGGGCGAGAGTCCATTCACCTTGTCTCCCCAAGCAATATACTCAGTGTAACTGCTCCGGTCGTATTTCAGTGGACTCATGGGTGTCCCGAGAATAGGTCTTGGGTCGTGAGCCTGTCGCTGGAACCTGATTTCGAGGAAACGCTTCTTCTCTCTCCGAAACTGGACACCACTTCCTGGCAGATTCCCCAGGCGTCGTGGGAAGTAATTCCAAAGGGTGTTCCCATTTACTGGGCCGTGTTAGGTTACTATCAACCGACTGAATGGCGGGTTCTTACGGAATGGTCGCACGAGACATGGTGGTTCGCGAACAATGAAGCACCACGAGCTGTATTGGATGTTTCTCCTTCGCTGCAAGGGGCTCCACCGCTGCAAGTGCATTTTTCCGGAAGCGCGACAGATCCGGATGGCTATCTGACTGATTACTACTGGATCTTTGACATGACAGTGACCTCAGAGATCATGACGGTATCTTCGGCATCGGTGAACGACCTGCAAACCAGAGTCTACAGCAGTCCGGGCGTCTACCAAGTCACCTTTGGAGCTACCGACAATCTCCAGGCAACCGATTCTGTGACAAGATCTGTGGTCGTGTGGACTCCTACCTTTACCCCGACAGATACCCCGACTCTGACCCCGAGTGACACACCAACGCAGACTCCAACCCCAACGGCTACAGACTCCCCAACAACAACTCCATCGCACACTCATACGGAGACACCCACACCCACAGCAACGGAGACTCCAACCCAAACACCAACATACACAGCCACAGCATCAAGTACACCAACAGAGACATTGACACCCACCGCCTTGCCTGTTGTCTTTCAGGCAACGAATGCCAACGGCCCGGCTGGTTCAACGCAGGAACTCACAGTCCATCTATTCAACGCCCCGCTGGTTCAACGGACTGTTTTCATGGAAATCATCTATGATCCTTCCGTGCTTCAGATAAGCGCTGATGGCATCCACTGTGCCACTGATTGGTTGTTCCCCATTTCTTTGGGAAGACAGAACCCCCTTGTGGATAGCCATCTTGGTGTCATCAGCCTCACGCTTGAAAGGGATCAGATTCCTCTGCAAAGGGATATCGTCCCCTTGCTTATTGTACGCTGTCGTATTAACCCTGCAGCACAGCAGGACCAGTTCTCTCTTTTCCGATTCGCCACCCTGATCATTGATGCGGCAAACAATGTGACGATTTTTGGACAGCATGGAGTCGTTCGTGTGAGTGATGCACCGGCAAGACCTCGCTGGTCATTGCCCGACTCAATTAGCGACAGTTCGGCGACGCTTCGATGGTTTACGGCGGATGACTCTGATCTGGTTGGGTATCACGTGCTGCTGGTTTCCACGGCAGGGGAAGTCCTCTCATCCACTCTCACAGCGCCTGATACAGACACATGGACGGCACTCGCGCTTCCGAGCGCGGCGCGGATTTTCGCCCTGCTGAACGCGCTCACCCAAGACCAAGTCAGCGAAACAGAAGCCCTCCAATTCGAGACGCGAATCGGTCCGAGCACATCGAAGTGGGATGCCACCAGAGCTTTCGGAGCAGAGTGGGATCCGGAGGGCACGAGTCTTCCTGCGTCTGGCTTGAGTATGCTGATTCCTTTGACAGCAGATATCAACCGGGATGGTCGGATAGACAGGCAAGACTTGCTCGAGATGCTGAGGATCATCTCTTCGAAGGACTGAGAAACAGAGGAGATTCGTTGACTTCGGGATCTCACCCCGAGTCACTGCACTGCCAGGACGAGAATGAGACGGACTCTGACGATAGGAAATCTGTGGAAAGCGTTTCAGTCACCCGCAGTGGCTGCGTCATTGCTGAAAGGAGTGGCTAAGGCAGCCATCGGATATCATCTCGGCAACGGATATAGTCTCAAACCCGGCAAGGTGTTTTGTGCGCTGACAGGTTGCTGCAACCTCAAGTGTGTGATGTGCCCGCAGGGCAATCATCCAGGATTTGAAGGGGATTTGAGGCAGCGTTCTGGCGGGAGTCTGGAGGATCTGATCAAACTGGCCGCTGCGATCGCTCCATTCAGACCTTTTGTTGCGGTTTCTGGAGGAGAGCCCTTTCTTCATCCTCATTGGAGGGAGTTTGTTCGGGAGATCAAACGCTGGGGAATGATCTGTTGGATCGGCACCAACGGGACAATGCTTGAGAGAGATGCAGCTGACCTCGTGGAGATTGGCGTGGATTCCATCTCTGTGTCCATGGATGGACCGCGTGACGTTCACGACCGCATTCGAGGAGTGGCAGGGACCTTTGATCTTGTGGCAAAAGGAATCAGGGAACTGACAAGAATCCGAGAACGAACAGGCAGGAAGAAGCCGGAGATTACCGCGATCTTCACCATAACACCACACAATTCCACACACATTCCTGAGATGGTTGAGATGGTCTCTTCCCTTGGCGTGGACGTCCTCCGCATCGGGCACCTGAACTTTCTCACACGAGAGGAGTTTGAGAGCCACTCCAGGCTGTTCCAAGAAGTTTTCAAGATCGATCTGGACACATCCTGGGAAGGATTCATAGCAAGTCCGGACGCCATAGATTCCGTTTCCGTTGCGGAAGCAGTGGCGAAGTTTCGGGATCAGAGAAATACGCCACTGCGGATTACTTTCTTCCCCAATTTTACACCCGAGGAGACGCAGCAGTATTACACCAGCAGGAGATTTCGTTCGACCTCGTTTCGAAATGCCTGCATGTCGGCTTGGGACACGGCGATTGTTGGGCCAGAGATGGAACTGATTCTCTGTCCAAATTACGTTCTTGGCAGTCTTCGGCAGGAGAGTTTTGAGCGTCTTTGGAACTGCGAAAAGGCTGTTGTCTTCAGAAGGACTCTTCGACGAATGAAGTCTTTTCCGGCATGCAGCAGAGCATGTTGTTTCTTCTATATGTAAGGATTCGATCGGAACTTGAGAAAGGTGTTGTGGGCTTTGGCACATGAAACGGGTAACATAGGGTCACGCCTTCGCGAAGCGCTTCGTCATTCGAATGCCACTCAGCGAAGCAACACGCTACTGAATTTCGCAGAACGATCGCTCGGCAGGGCGAAACTTCTCTCTCTACCCTCGATCGTTCAAGTTGAGGTAACGAATAGATGCAACCTGAACTGCATATTCTGTTCCCGGCACTCCCACCCGCTGCAACTGGGTGATCTTCCTGAGTGTTTGATCCCGGAGATATCGAACTTCTCGGCGCGAGCCAGGGAGACTATCTGCTTCGGTTATGGTGAGCCCTTGATCGGCAAAACGTTCCGCGGTCTGATCCGTGACACCCGAAGCGGCCGGATTTCCTTTACCACAAATGGACTTGCCTTGACGCCAGCCTTGATCTCTGAACTGCTGGCCGAGGTCAGCAGACCTCTGTACAATATCACCTTTTCGATCGACGCTTTGGATGAAGCGACCTATCTCTCTATTCGAGAACACTCCAACTTTGAAAGGGTCTGGGAGAATCTTCGAGGACTTGCTGCGCTGAAGGCGAGCCGAGATCTCACCTTACCCGAAATCTGGATAAACTTTGTGGCAATGAGACGCAATATCGAGCAACTCCCGGGACTGCTCATCAGCGCAGCAGAGGCCGGAGTCTCCAGAATCCTTGTCTTTCATCTTGTTGTATGGGATGCGTCCTACCAGGCAGAGAGCCTCCTGGGCTATCCGGATCTGACCAAACGCATATTTGATGAGACCAGACGCATTGCAGGGGAGAGAGGAATCCGAGTGGATCTGCCAATCACGATATCAGATGGCGGGAGTCGTACTCCGGACGACCCAGAGGCGATGCCACTTCCCAAGTGTCATCAACCCTGGAGCTATGTTTACATACGACATGATGGTGAGGTCCATGCCTGTTGCTTTTCCGAGAGATTGAAAATGGGTGATCTGAAGGAAAACCGATTTGATGAGATCTGGAATAACGCTGCATATCAGAATCTGCGTCAGACAGTCAATACTTCGCCGCCCCCTGACTGTCTCAGATGCGAGATGCGCTTTCGGTATAGTCGCAGCCCAAATGAGCGTGAAACGTATCTCAAGTTGACGCCTCGCGCCAAGTAGGCCGATGAGAATACAAGAGGATGAAAGGCAAGCACCGACTGTGGATTTGGTTGTAGGCATTGTGAACTGGAATACCAGGAACCTTCTCGCAGACTGCCTGCAGTCTGTCTTTCGGCAGACACAGGGCATTCAGTTCAAGGTCTGTGTGGTGGACAACGGTTCAACCGATGGCAGTGCCGAAATGGTTCAGAAATGCTTCCCCCAGGTTTCTCTGATCCGCAACGAAAGCAATTTTGGATTCGCCCAGGCCAATAACCAAATCCTCGGCTGTCAGCAGGGGCGCTACGCACTCCTGCTGAACAGTGATACTCGAGTGATTGGAAATGCTCTGAAGGAAATGGTTGACTTCATGGACACCCATCCGGAGGCAGGCGCAGCAGGTTGTCAGGTTCTAAATGAAGACGGCACTCTGCAGAAATCGTGTGGAAGATTTCCCCGTTTGGCGTCCATTTTCTTCGGCGGAGAACGCTGCAATCAGCTGTTCCGATCTCTTTTCGGCGCACGGCGTTTCTTTGCAGAATATGGTCTTAGCGCCGAGGATCATCGCCAGATTCAGCAGGCAGATTTCGTCAAGGGGTGTTCGATCATCCTGAGGAGGAAGACTCTGGAAAAGGTAGGACTCCTCGATCCGGATATCTTCATGTACTTCGAGGAGATAGACCTTTGCTATCGAATCAAGCAAGAAGGGAACCAAGTACTATACACCCCCACTGCAAAGATCGTTCACTTGGGCGGTGGCAGTTGTGATTGTGTGCCGACGACCGTCTTTAGAAATCTGGATGGACAGGAGTTTTTCTTTCGCAAGCACTATGGGCAGACTCAGGCAATACTTCTGAGATGGACTGTGGCCGTTGGTGCACTACTTCGGTTGCCATTGTTTCTGTTCGGCTTTCTGATTTCGACTCGCCCAAACCGTGCTGCATACCGTTACAAGATATTCTGGAATCTGTACAGTCTGAAGTGGTTCTTTGTCGGAAAGTGCATCGGACGCCCTGGAATGGATATCCAACCCACAGGTGGCGCAGCAAAGGGGAGCCATCAATGAGTCTCAAATCCAGACTCCAAAAGCCGAGAATGGCTTCTCTGCTGCTGAAGCGGTATCTCAACTACCTCCTCATCCGAACTCAGTATCTTCTCGGCACACAGAAGGTCAAGGGATATCCCTACAGCCTCATCATAGACACCGTCAACACATGCAATCTTCACTGTCCTTTGTGCCCAACAGGTCTCGGTATGCCCGGGCGTACCAAGGGCGTCATGAGCATGGAGACGTATGTGAGGATCATTGATCAGTTGAGTCCCTATGCCTTCTCTGTCGTGCTCCACAACTGGGGAGAGCCTCTCCTGAACAAGGAGATCCACAACATGATCTCCTACGCCAAGACGAAGCGCCTGAGGACAATGCTCAGCAGTAACCTGTGTCTTCTTGATGCCAAGACAGCTGAGAATCTCATTTCCTGTGGACTGGATGAGATCATCATCTCTCTGGATGGTGTGACGGAAGAAACCTATGCGAAGTACCGCCGGGGAGGGAGTTTCTCGACCGTATTGGCGAACATCGAGTTGCTCGTGAACAAGAAGAAGGAAAGCAACAGTGACAAGCCTTCTGTAGTCTGGCAGTTCCTGGTCTTCAAGCACAATGAACACGAAGTCAGCAGGGTGAAGCCGATGGCACAGGAGTTGGGAGTCAACCGGGTCGAGATACTCTCCGGATCGCTCGGGGGACCGAATCAGTCCCCCTATGTCAATGACCCCAAAACCAAGGAACTGGCATCTCAGTGGCTCGTTTCTTCAAGAAAGTATTCTGCTCCGTTCAACTACTTCTCCGACTCAGGTTATCTCAACAGGAGTCGGTGCTACTTCTTGTGGAAATCAGCGTCCTTTAACTGGGATGGGAGCGTGTCGCCCTGCTGCTGCGTCTACGATCCCTCAACCGACTTCGGCAGCATCTGCGAGGAGGATTTTGCAACCATCTGGAACAATGACCTCTTTCAGAGTGCGCGTGCAGCCTGCACAGGCCGTTTGGCTCCAAAGAAGGCGATCAGGACAGTCTGCTCTCAGTGCAGGGTTTTTAGAAAGGCATAAACAAGGACAAACGACAGATGAGAATAGCGATCAATGCAGTGTTTCGGTGGAAGCCGAGTGGAGTAGCCAACTACATCTGCAATCTAGTTCGGTATCTGAGCCGGATTGACACAGAGAATGAGTATCTCATTTTCACAACACCTCAGAACGAGTCGTACTTTCCGACCGATGTCCCAAACTTCAGACAGATTCACTGTGCCTCGCAGACGGACAGCCCCATCTACCGAAGACTGTGGGAACAGGTCGTCTTGCCCGGGGTTCTGAAGAAATCACACATGGATGTGCTGCACTGTCCGATGAATGTTCTGCCCTTACGGGTCTCATGCTCGACAGTGCTGACAATCATTGACACACAGTATTTCCAGAATCCCGATCACTTCACTTTCCTGCGCAGAACGTATCTGAAGCATTCCATGCTTCGCTCATTCAAGAAGGCAGACGCTCTGATTACCATCTCTGAGAGCGTCAAACAGGAGATCCTCGGATGCTTCCCTGTGCTGGACAAGAAGATTCAGGTCGTTCATTTCGGACTCGACCCTTGCTTCCGAAGAGTTGAGGACGAGCGCGCCATTGTGCAGATGCGCAAGAGGTATGGTATCCAGCACAAGTACCTGCTCTTCCCCGGCTATCCGCATTATCGAAAAAACCTTCCGAGACTGGTACGTGCCTTTGGCGCAATTCGGAGCAGACTCTTGGAGCCTCACATCCTTGTCATCGCTGGGGAAATGGGAACAGAAGAGACCAACGTGGCAGAGATCAACCGCGCCATTGAGGAACAATCCCTCAAAGAGCATGTGCTGTTCACCGGATATGTGCCGGGAATCTGCTTGCAGGACAATGAGTCGAGCATGGCACTTCTTATGAGTGGCGCGTCACTGCTCGTATACCCTTCTCTCTATGAGGGCTTCGGGCTTCCGGTTCTGGAGGCAATGGCTTGTGGCACTCCAGTTCTCGCTTCGGATCTGCCGATCTCTCACGAGGTGGCAGGGGACGCCGCTATCTTCGTCAACCCGTATCAGATCGAGGATATCGCCCGTGGAGTTGAGCAGGGAGTCAACGATGAAGCCTTAAGGAAGCAACTTGTTGCTGGAGGCTATGAGAGAGCAGGCTTGTTCACCTGGGAGAACAATGCACGGATGACACTTCAATGTTACCGAGAGGTAGTCGAGAGAAAGGGGCGAAGTCGTGTTTAGCCTGCGGTTGATTCGTCTGCTCAAGAGGCAGTTCGGTTCTTTTCTTCGCCACAATACGTGCGCGAAGTTTCGAAACCTCTGTTGCATTCTCTATCAGCAGTGGCAAGGCACGACAGATGTCAAGGGATACCCGTTTGAGATCGTCGTCGATCCGACAAACATCTGCACACTTCGTTGCCCTCTGTGTGTTACTGGACAGAAACTCAACACCAGACCTCTCGGGCGGATGGCACTGGAAGACTACAAGAGCATCGTGGACGAACTTGCCCAATGGTTGTACAAGATTCGCTACTACAGTTGGGGAGAGCCGCTGCTACACCCAGACATCTGCAAGATGATCACCTATGCCAATGAGAGAAACATCGGCACCGAGTTGAGTTCTAACCTTCAGCAATTCAGCAAGGATGGACCGGAAGGCCTGGTTCGCTCGGGACTCGAACTTCTTATCGCGTCGGTGGATGGAGCCACGCAGGCCACTTATTCTACCTACAGAGTCGGTGGCAAACTGGAAACTGTCCTTGGCAACCTTCAGGCCCTTGTTCGAACACGGCAGGCGATGAAGAAGCGGTTGCCACGGATCGAATTGCAGTTTCTGGTGATGAAACACAACCAACAGGATATGGAGGAGATGCGTGTACTGGCCAAACAGCATGGTGTCGATCGGATCGCGTTTGCCCCTTTGGTGATCAACACAAAGGACCCCGAGCAGGTGCACAATTGGCTTCCTGACAATGAGAAATACAGCCGCTATGAGTATGCCAGTCTGCAAGACAGGATATTTCGGGCACGGCGGAGATGTCCCTGGCTCTGGAGAAGTGCAGTCATCAACTGGGATGCCAGTGTCTCTCCTTGTTGTGTATTCGAGGGACCAAAGACAGACTTTGGGAATCTGAGAGATCAAAAGTTTGCAGATTTATGGAACGGAGAATCGTACCAAGCCGCCCGGAGGGTGTTTTCTGGAAGGGCTGGCGGAGCAATGGAGCAGCCGACGATTTGCACGCGCTGCAAAGGGTATCCTGAAGCCTATGATGACAGACAAAAGGGACTATACTGACAGACCTGTTCTGGGCTCATCCTCCCTTCTGTGGTGGACGCTTCTGCTTGCACTTGCGTTGCGTCTTGTGGGGATCTGGCACGGGCTCCCCTATGCGTATCAGATCGACGAGAAATACGTTGTCAACCATGCCGTCGGATTTGGAACAGGTGATCTGAACCCCCACAACTTCCACTGGCCTGGAACGACAATCATGTACTTGTTGTTCGTTGAGTACGGAGTTCTCTTCGTTTTCGGGTGGCTCATCCGCGTCTTTCCTTCTCCGGAATCCTTCGCTGAACTGTTCATCATCAACCCGACCATTTTCTATCTGGTGGGACGGGTGACAATCGCGTTCCTGGGAACGGCAAACGTGTTCTTGGGTTATGAGATTGGCAGGAGATTCTACTCTGCGAAAGTCGGATATGTTGCGGCATTCTTCATGGCGGTTTCAAGTTTGTTGACCGGTGTGGATCACATGGTTCTACCGGATACACTTCTGGTCTTCCTGGGTCTGATGACCCTGTTGTTAAGTCATGGCATGATGCAAAAGGGAGACATGAAGTACTATCTCCTCTCCGGACTCTGCATTGGTCTTGCCGTGGCAACCAAATACAGCGGTGCTGCACTGGTTGTCCTTCTTGGTGTCGCGCATCTGATGCGGTG
>JAKQFZ010000713.1 GCA_029558215.1 Candidatus Omnitrophota bacterium | reverse complement strand
CACCATCCTGGACGCCAACAGCGACTCCAACAAACACTCAGACGCCGACGCAGACTCCCACGCAGAGTACGGTTGTGACTGCAACACCGACAAACACACCGGTCGCCGAACCGACCATGGATCCGCGTGCCGATGTCAACGGAGATGGCGTGGTCAACGGCGATGACCTGATGATTCTGCTGCACAACTGGCAGAGACGTCAGAACTGAGCAGGTTACTCTCTCTGTTGCTGCTTCAGCGTCTCACGCCACTGGTTGAACATGGGGATGGCGTCGCGGTAGTCTGGATACGTCCAAGGCATTGCGACAAAGGTTCCTCCTGTATAGGAGAGCGTAATCTCGGCATAGACTCCTTTGCCGATGTAGATTCGTTGGGCGAAATCCTTGGCTGAAGCAAGAATGAGTTTGGAGAGACAGATATAGCCTGGGTCAATGTTGACCATCCTATTTCCTTCACTGCTCCAGGTCTGTTCCAGCTCGTTGGTGAGAACCTTCCAGTCGGCGAGATCGGCCGGTGACGCAAGCCTCTCTACGGTACACCAACTTCTCAAGAGAGATTCACCCATCTCGCGAGCATAGTAGTTGGTATAGTGGAATTCGAAAGGATCGCTCCTCAGATCAAGGCGAC
This sequence comes from Candidatus Omnitrophota bacterium, assembly GCA_029558215.1. Taxonomy (GTDB): domain Bacteria; phylum Hinthialibacterota; class Hinthialibacteria; order JAKQFZ01; family JAKQFZ01; genus JAKQFZ01. Next base: position 589 of record JAKQFZ010000713.1, on the reverse strand, counting down.
CCCAACTGCGTTCAATCGTCTCCTCAATACGTTTAAGCCACTGCAGATCAGGGTACAGTAGCCCGAAGAGGATCTTGACTTGTTCCGGTTCTCGAATGTGTGCCATCGAAATCCTGCCACAGAACTATGGAAAACCGTGCCTCGATTGTGGTGACAATCGCGAACTACCGCTCGCGCATGATTCGAAACTGTACAAAAGAAAACGCGGCGATTACGAGAAAAAGCAGCCAACTCATCGCTGCAGCATATCCCATCCTGTAGTTCATGAATGCAGTCTCATAGATGTACTGGACAAGAACGCGGGTGGACTGTTCCGGACCGCCGCGTGTGATCATGAACGCCTGTCCAAAGACCTGGAATGAGCCAATGACACTCATGACAATGACAAACAACAGCACCGGTCGAAGCAGTGGGAGTGTCACGTGGAAGAACTTCTGTCGTGTTCCCGCTCCATCGAGTGAAGCAGCCTCATAGTAGTGATCGGGTATCTGCTGGAGTCCCGCCAGGAGCACCACCATCGGTCCCCCCACCGTCCACCAGAGCGTCATGAACACAATGGATTTCATCGCCCAGTTCACATCAGACAGCC
>JAKQFZ010000176.1 GCA_029558215.1 Candidatus Omnitrophota bacterium | reverse complement strand
GTCGTGGCGAGGTTTGCATCGACCGCTTTGGGAGACATGATGCAGAAGACCAACCAATGGTTGCCGCTGCCCATCTGGCCTTCAATCTTGCTCTGCCTACGGAGGCCGCAGGAACAAAGTACTTGTCGTCGCCGGAAAGAGATATCGTCTGGATTCAAAAGCTTTACGAGAGAGGAATTGCCGGATTCTACAATGTCGTGCTTTCCAAGAGAGGATGGCGAGTCAATGCAGGCAAAACAATTGGCTGGCCGATTGAAAGCAAGAGTCTGGGCATAGACAAGATCCTCCCCTCGATGCGAACTGACATTGTCCTTGATCACGCAGGTGAGGGACGCCGTATCGTCATTGACACGAAGTTCAACTCCGTTGTGACACGTGGCTGGTATCGGGAAGCAACACTGCGTAGCGGATACGTCTATCAAATCTATGCCTACTTGAGGTCTCAGGAAGGTAGTGCCGATCCGCTCGCGGACAGAGCCTCAGGTCTGCTCCTTCACCCCTCGGTAGGCGATACGGTAGACGAGTCTGTTGTGATCCAGAACCATCAGATTCGATTTGCCACCGTTGATCTGGGCGCGACGGCAAAGGAAATCCGAGAGCAGCTCTTGGGGGTTGTGGAGATATCTTGTACGAGCTGATCGTACCCAGCACTGCCTGATCGGCCAACGACTCACACAGATTCGCTGGCAACGGTGAACCTTACATTGTCTCCACCTATGGCAGGGAATAGGGTCAATTGACGAGATGCGTCAATTGAGCAGTGGGGCTTTGGAAGATCGGCATCTTTCCTCTGTCAGAACCCTTCCAGTGCCACATATTCGAACGCTGGCACTGTAACTGTCGTCTCATATCGCCCCTTGGTCTTGGTACTGCTGTAGCCTTTTGGGGGGAACGGAGTTCTAACAACAATAGAGCGTGTTTCGGGCATGTTGTTGTAGACGATGTTCGCCGAGATGGAAACAGTCTCCATGTGATCACCCAGATAAGGCGCGAGGGTTCTCGGCTCCGGATTTGGAATGCGGTAGTCCACCTTGGCATAGTCGAGAATGTTCTGAAAGAGTTTCTGGGTAAAGCCGTTCTGCGGATGACTGGCACTGTACGGTCCCCAGGGGTCGTGCTCATTGCAGGACGCGTCTGCAGAACCGAAGAGCGCAGGCGGCTGTCGGTCGGGGTCGAAACAGGCACCCGCAAAAAGCGAACCATGGATGAAGATGATCTGTTCCTTTCGGTCAATGCTCAACAGCGGTTCACCCGAACATCGCAGGACGGTTGTGATGTCCCCGTCTTCTGCTCCGAATCGGAAAGACTCCTGCTTTGGAAGCTCCGGTGCGCCTGACGCGAGAAACTGTTCAAGCCCACTTGTCACGGTCTGTTGGCGCTCAAGACTGATCTTCCCCGCCGAACGATCAAAGTATTCGAGCGTTCGACCACCGATCTTTCGACTGTGTCCTTTCGGCGTCTGCACCGCATCAAACGCCTGCCCAAAACAACCGGTGAACATGACCGTCGCCTTGGTTTTCGTGAGTCTTGAGTACGTTTCAGGAATCAGATAGGAAGCACAAGGAATGATGATCAGCCGAAATCGGTTCATCTCCTTCACAGAGAGTTTGTCAAGTCTTGGGGAACCGAATCGCTCAATCTGGCAGCCGTGCATTCTGAGGAGGATGTCAATGATGAGATTGTCCACGCTGTGATGCGGATCGGTTGTGACAGCCGAAGCCGCGTAGGTCGGATAGACCAACAGCACATCGCGTTCCGGCGTTTCGAGTGGTGCGTCCATGAGTTCCTTGAGAAACGGCGCAAACTCATCTTCCCACCGATCAAATCCGATTTCCACCCCGCGCTCCACAGTCCAACCGTAGTTCTTGACATAATCATTGCTGAGCTGGCAGCCGATGAAGCGCTGACCCTCGCCGCGCTTTCGAGCAAGAAGTGGCATTTGATAGCGCCGATACTCTTCAGCAGACTGACAGCGATAGCGAAAGCCCATCGTTTCTACCAGGCTCTTCTCTGGGTGATGCAGCGTCTGATAGATGATGGAAGCCTCTCCCAGAGCAAAGTCCGCCGACGGAATCTCCACCATGTTCCAGAGATATCCGACAACGGGATACATCTCCTGCCACATGCCAACGGGGATTTTTCCGGCCTTCTTCTTGAGACGCTGAATCAGGGCATCGAACATCTTCTCGATGTACAGATACCGAAATCGGATGAAGCGGTTGTATTCGGTGTTGAGCCCGTCATTCAACGTCGGCAGCTCGTTCAGTGGTGATAGCCCTTGTTCCAGTCGCCACTCATTGAAACGAGCAAGAGCGTGTTGGCTTCGTCCTGCGGAAAAAGAGGTGAATCCCGCCTCGCCGTAGATACCCCACGTCGGCGCAAAAGCCACAACAGCAGGATCCTGCTTGTAGTGCTCAATGACCTCGGTGAAGTACCACTCCAGTTGTTCCATGGCCTCCGGCCAAAAGGGATCCAACCGGTTCATGATTTTCCCGCCGCCCTCTTCAGTATCCCAGAAAAGACCGTTCCCCAGACCGACCCAACCCAGGATGGGGAGCACGAGTTTGAAGCCTTGAGCCTTGGCTTGCTCGAGTCTTGACTCGTGTATGCTGAAATCAACGGACTTTCCATCTGCAGCGAGAGGAGGGTGAATCTTGAGCATCATGGTGTCGTAGCCAGCACGACGAGCGTCGTTCATCTGTTCGAGCGTGACGCCGGTCATCGGCATCCAGACATGGCAGCTTTTCAGTGGTGAGATATCGCGAGAAAAGGCACTGGGCGCCCACTGAAGCAGGACGATTGCCAAGAAGGGAATCAGAACGCAAGCGGGTTTCAGCACCATAGAGGAATTCCCGCAAACAGAAACCTCAGACCATCTTTCGATCGGACATGATGACCTTCCCACAGCAGAGGGTGAGTACTGGAAAGCCCTTCAGCTTCTGCCCGAGAAAGACGGAGTTCTTGCTCTTGGACACGATATGAGACTGCTCATAGGTCATCTCGAGATTTGGGTCAAACGCCATGATATTGGCCTGGGCGCCGACTTTGAGTGTGCCTCGGTTGATGCCCAGAACGCTTGCCGGTGTGCAGGTCATCGCCTTGACGGCGTTGTTGAGAGTGATGATCCCGGGTTCAACCAGATGCGTATAGATGACTGGGAACGCCGTCTCGAATCCGATCGTTCCAAAGGTGGCGAACTTGTACTCACATTCCTTGTCCACGATTGTATGCGGCGCATGATCGGTGGCGATGGCGTCAATAGTGCCATCCTTCAGCCCTTGTCGAACCGCATCCCGATCTCGCTCTGAGCGAAGAGGCGGTTTGATCTTGGTGTTGGTGTCGTAGTCTCTGACCGCAGCGTCGGTCAGTGCCAGATGATGCGGGGTGGCTTCTGCGGTGACTTTGACTCCACGTCTCTTTGCCTGGCGGATGAGATCCACGCCTCTCTCGGTCGAGACATGGCAGACGTGCAGCCTTCCATCGGTGAATTCCGAAAGCAGAATATCCCTCGCGATCATGACATCTTCACTGACGTTTGGAATGCCGGCGAGTCCCAGTACAGTAGACCAGTAGCCTTCGTTCATCTCCCCTTCGCCCGTGAGGTTCAAATCCTCAGCGTGCGACATGACAGGGATACCGAACATCTTCGAGTACTCCAAAGCGCGCCGCATGACCGATGAGTTCATCACCGGCTTGCCATCATCAGAAATCGCCAAAGCGCCCAGTCTCGCCAACTCTCCGATCTCCGACAGCTCCTCACCCTGAGAGTTCTTGGTGATGGCCGCAACCGGGTAGACCTCGACAACGCCTTCCTGTTGTGACTGAAGCTGGATGAAACGCAAATCTGCCAGGTCATCTATGACAGGCTGCGTGTTCGGCATGCAACAAACGGAAGTGAAGCCCCCCATCGCAGCGCTTCGGGTACCGGTGCGAATCGTCTCAGCGCCTTCAAAGCCGGGTTCCCGAAGATGGCAGTGCAGATCCACCAGACCGGGTGTAACGATTTTGCCCTTCAAGTCAATGATCTGAGCGTCTTTGTCCGTCAGGTTTTCCCCGATTTTGACAATGACGTCATCCTGGATCAGAACGTCCTTGGCAGCATCAAGCCCCTGGCTGGGATCAACAACTCTACTGGCTTTCAGAAGAATCTTCATCGGCTACTCCTCGATACATTCCAAGCAGAACCATAATCGCCATGCGGACAGCCACTCCATTGGTGACCTGCTCGCGGATGATCGTCCGGGGATCCTCAACAACGGCAGCGTCAATCTCAACACCCTGGTTCATAGGTCCCGGGTGCATGATCGTAACGTCCGGCTTGGCGGCTCTCAGTCTCTCCAATGTGACACCGAAAATGTGGCTGTATTCCCGCACCGTGGGGAACAATGCGCGCTGCATTCGCTCTTTTTGAATGCGAAGTATGTTGACGACGTCGGCTCCCTGGAGTGCTTCCTCCAGTTCATAGAAGACTTTCACTCCCAGCCGCTCCACTTCCCTGGGAATCAGGGTCGAAGGTCCAACGACTCGAACCGTCGCGCCCAGTTTGTTGAGACACCAGATATTCGAGCGCGCCACCCTGCTGTGCAGGATGTCCCCTACAATTACAACCGTCAAACCTTTGATTCTTCCCTTGACTTCCTTCATCGAGAAGGCGTCCAGAAGTGCCTGGGTTGGGTGTTCATGCATCCCGTCGCCCGCATTGATGATGGAAGCATCAGAGCGGGATGCCAGAAAGTGAGGGGCTCCCGAACAACTGTGACGGATGATGACCATGTCCGCCTTCATTGCTTCCATGGTTCGCAGTGTGTCCAGGAGCGACTCTCCCTTGACGACACTGCTTCGGTCAACGGCAATGTTGACGATGTCGGCGCTCAGCCTCTTGGCCGCCAGCTCAAATGATGTTCGCGTTCGAGTGCTGGGTTCATAGAAAAGATTCACAACGGTCTTCCCGCGAAGCGTTGGAACCTTCTTGATCGAACGGGTGAACACCTCTTTGTACGCGACGGCTGAGTCCAGGATCATCTCGATCTCTTCCTGGTTCAGCGATTCGATGTCCAGCAAGTCTTTGCGATTCCATGCCATGGTTTTCAACCGCCCCTGTCTATTTGGCTCCGCATCAGACGGCGCACAATGCGCCTTTGCCTGAGTCGGTTTCTGGCACTCTTTTACCGGTCATTTTGACAGCGCTCTTTGGATGGTGACACCATCCTCGCCATCCGTTTCCTTCAGAAGAACCCGAACGCGGTCTTCGAAAGCCGTTTGAACCTGAGTTCCGACAAAATCAGCCTGAATGGGCAGTTGCCGGTGTCCTCGATCAATGAGTACGGCCAATTGAATGGACTCCGGACGACCGAAATCCACCAGAGCGTCGAGCGCAGCACGTACGGTGCGCCCAGTGAAAAGCACGTCATCCACGACCACAATAGTCTTGTCCGTAACGTCGAAATCTATCTGTGTCTGACGGATGACTGGGCTCACCGAGCGCAGGCTCAGATCATCGCGGTAGAGTGTGATATCGAGGATTCCAAAGAATGTCCTGCGCGAATACTCCTGCTCCAGAATCGTCTGAAGCCGATGCGCCAACGGGACACCCCGCGCCCTGATGCCAACAAAAGCCAGCTCCCTGCCGGGATTGCGGCGCTGAATCTGACTGGCAATCTCATGGAGCATCTCGACAATCTGTTGCGGTCCAAAGAGGCTTTCCGTCATGGTCCTAGCCACCTTCCAATTGCTTGGGACAGCACCTCGATCGGTTGTTTCGGCACCACAGAATTATCCTTCGTTTCAGCCACCAACCACATCAAACTATCCCTCATGCTTGAATAAGGATCTTTGCCTCGGTTGTCAAGTGGGGAATGAGAATGCGGACATGTCAACGTTGCAGATCGTGGGCGGGTGTGGTAGGTTATTTGCAGATGAATTCTCGATAACAAGCAGGTTGTGAGACTGATGTTGCGTTTTCTGACAGCGGGTGAATCCCATGGCCGTGGGCTGGTTGCCATTGTGGAAGGCATGCCTTCGGGAATGAGCCTCATTGCAGAGGATATCAACCCTGATCTCAAGGCACGTCAGGGAGGATATGGGCGCGGAGGCCGGATGAAAATCGAATCTGATCAGGTTCAGATTCTCTCCGGCGTTCGATGGGGGCAGACCCTTGGTTCCCCTATTGCCCTGCTGATCGAAAACAAGGATTTTGCCAACTGGGAAACAAAGATGTCCGTACATCCCGAACATCGGGATCCGACCATTGCCATCCAAGAACCTCGTCCGGGGCATGCCGATCTGGTGGGTCTGCTGAAGTACAACCGTCCCGACATCCGAGACATTCTTGAGCGTGCCAGTGCCAGAGAAACCGCCGCACGTGTGGCTGTTGGCGCTGTTTGCAGGAAACTCCTTCAGCAGTTTTCCATAGAATCGGTCAGCCATGTTGTCTCAATCGGCACTGTTGTCGCACCGGTCCAAAGTCTGACGTTTGAGGAGATTAGGGCACGTCAAGCCGCTTCGGATCTCAAGTGTGCCGATCCAAAAGCCGAGATGACGATGAAGGTTGCCATTGATTTAGCCAAGCATGAAGGAGATTCTCTCGGTGGTGTTGTCGAAGTCCGTGTCAAGGGTTTGCCGGTCGGTTTGGGAAGCCATGTCCATTGGGATCGGAAACTTGACGGGAAACTGGCGCAGTCGCTGATGTCCATTCAAGCCATCAAAGGAGTGGAGATTGGCTTGGGCTTTCAATCTGCCTTCCTGGACGGTTCGAAGGTGCATGATGAGATATCAACAGATGGGAGCGTTTTCTTACGTCTGAGCAACAACGCAGGCGGTCTGGAAGGCGGAATGACCACCGGTGAGGATCTCGTGCTGCGAGCAGCCATGAAACCCATTGCGACACTGCAGCGCCCCAAGAAAACCATCAATCCTTTCACCAAGCAACCCGCGTCAGCCTCGACAGAGCGTTCGGACGTTTGTGCAGTCACCGCCGCTGCGGTCGTGGCGGAAGCAGCAACACTTTTCACCGTAGCGCAGGCGTTTTGCGAGAAGTTCGGCGGTGACAGTCTGAAGGAAATGAAACGAAACTTCGATCTGTACTGTGAGCAGATCCGACACTTTCCCGAGGATCTGCCATGACCCAGCAACTGAACATCGAGGTGCGCCTGAAGGACAACGGGTACATCATCCACATCGAACCAGGCATTCTCAATCGCCTTGGCACAATCGTTTCGGCACTGGGGCTTCGCGGCTCCGCAACCATCATCACTGACGAACAGGTAGGCGCCCTGTACGGACGTCGCATTGGATCAAGTCTGGCCAATACCAACGTCGAGATGCTTGCTATGCCTGCGGGGGAGCAGCACAAGACACTGGAGACAGTCCGACAAATGTATGACGGACTGCTCCGTCTCAACCGAGGGCGCGATTCTTTCATCATGGCCGTTGGCGGTGGTGTGGTGGGAGATTTGGCAGGTTTTGTGGCGGCAACCTATCTGCGTGGAATACCTTTTGTCCAGATTCCCACAACACTTCTGGCGCAAGTGGATTCCAGCATCGGGGGCAAGGTGGGTGTGGATCTCCCACAGGGGAAGAACCTTGTTGGAGCCTTCTATCAGCCCAAGGTCGTCTGCATCGATCCGACTGTGCTTGCTACGCTGGACAAACGCCACTTGTCCAACGGCTTGGTTGAAGTGATCAAGCACGGTGTCATCTGGCATGAACAGTTTTTCCGCTATCTTGAAGAGAATGTCGAGTTGCTCCTAAGTTTGGATCACGAGACCTTGGTCGAGACTATTGGACGGTCTTGTCGAATCAAGGGGGACGTGGTCGAACAAGATGAGAAGGAGTCTGGAATCCGTGTGATCCTCAATTTCGGGCATACGATTGGGCACGCCCTGGAGACGTGTACTGAGTATCATGAGTGGCTGCATGGGGAGGCCGTCGCCGTTGGAATGCTCGCAGAGACTCGCATCGCCCAGAAACTCGGTCTGACGACGGATGATACCTTCCGCAGACAGGAACAGCTGTTCCAAAAGGTTGGTCTCCCGACGCGCCTGCCCCCCATGGACATGGAACGGTTTCAGAAGACGGTGCTGCACGACAAAAAGAACCTTCAGATGAAGATAAGACTGGTTCTGCCCGTCCGTATTGGGCAGGTTCAGGTGGTTGACGATGTGCCATTGTCGCTGGTCTCGGAAACGGTCAGGGAACTAACCAGTCAGTAGGAACGATAAAACGCGGTGCTCGACTCAAGAGCGCCTTTGAAAAGAGGCTTCAAAGTGACAACCAATGGCAAGGTTCTGATGATCGGAAATGATGCCCTTTGCCAGGGAGCCATAGATGCTGGATGTCGGTTTTACGCCGGCTATCCGATCACCCCGCAAAATGAAACAATTGAGTATATGGCCAACCACATGGAGGCTGCCGGTGGGGCCTTTGTGCAGGCGGAGAGTGAACTGGCCGCGATCAACATGGTGTTGGGCGCGGCGGCCGCAGGTGCCCGCGCCATGACGAGTTCCTCCAGCCCTGGGATTTCCCTGATGCAGGAGGGCATTTCCTATATGGCGGGTCAACGTTTGCCCGCGGTCATTGCCAACGTCGTGCGAGGGGGACCTGGACTGGGGAATATCTCCGCGGCGCAGTCAGACTATTTTCAGTCCACACGCGGTGGCGGTCATGGAGACTATTACACGCCAGTACTCGCTCCCAATAGTGTGCAGGAGATGTATGATCTGATGTACGACGCTTTCGCCATTGCAGAACGCTACCGAACGCCTACCATTGTTCTGGCAGACGGTATGTTGGGGCAGATGGCCGAACCACTTGCGATCAGGAGCCGGCCGGCGCCACCTGCGATCGAAAAGCCTTGGGCGCTGACTGGGGCAAAAGGACGCGCGCCCAACTCAGTGTTTTCCCTGATGATCGGGCCGGGGCGACTGGAGGAGCACGTTCGAACTCTGAAGAAAACCTATCGTGAGATGGAGCGCGAGATTCGGTTTGAGCGTTTTCAGTGCGATGACGCCGAGACGATCATGGTCGCTTATGGATCGTGTGCCCGATTCTGTCGAAAAGCAGTAGTGCTTGCTCGCTCGAAGGGCGTTCGGGTCGGGCTTTTCCGTCCGATTACACTATTCCCCTTTCCTGCTGAAGCCCTTCAGAAAGAGATTGCCCGTGGCACACGGGATTTCCTCGTCGCTGAGCTGAGTGCCGGACAGATGGTTGAGGATGTCAAACTGTCACTTTGGGGTTCCAATGCAACAGTGCGATTCTTCGGACGCACTGCAGGTTCTTTCCCGAGTACTGACAGCATCCTCGCCGCACTGAGAGGAGAACCACAAGATGGTAGTTTTTACGAAGCCTGAGGCAATGACATCTGAGCAGACCCGCTACTGCCCGGGCTGCGGACATGGCATCGCTACCCGATTGGTGGCAGAAGCTATAGACCAGTTGGGAATCAGAGAGACGACGATCGGAGTCGCTCCAGTGGGTTGTGCCGTTTTCTCCTATGATTACTGGAACTTTGATGTGGCGGAAGCGCCTCATGGCAGGACTCCTGCCGTCGCCACCGGCATCAAGCGTGTACTGCCCGACCATACCGTGTTCACGTACCAGGGTGACGGAGACTTGGCCGCCATCGGCACCGGAGAGATTATCCACAGCGCCGCGCGGGGAGAACGGATTTCCGTCGTCTTCATGAACAATGGGGTCTATGGAATGACGGGTGGTCAGATGGCACCCACAACGCTCATGGGACAAAGAACCAAGACAACTCCTTTGGGACGCAATGCAGCGGGTGCAGGGTTTCCACTCAAGGTGTGCGAAATGCTCGCCCCGCTTCCTGGGGTTGTCTATCTTGAGCGCGTCGCGATTGACTCACCCAAGGATGTCATCAAAGCCAAGAAAGCCATAGTCAAGTCCTTTCAGGTACAGATTGCAGGCCTTGGTTTTTCGCTTGTTGAGATTCTTTCAAATTGTCCACCCAATTGGGGAATGACACCGGTCGAATCCATGAAGTACATCAATGAAGTCAACAAAGTCGAATTCCCGTTGGGTGTCTACAAGGAGCCGCAATGGAACAACGGATAGAAGTTGGTGGACATGGCGGACAGGGTGTTGTCCTGATGTCGTACTTGTTGGCGCATCTGGGAATGCGTCACGGTTTGAATGTCACGTGGTTCCCCTCCTATGGTGCAGAGATGCGAGGTGGTACGGCGTCCTGTTTCGTGCGCTTTTCTCATGACATCATTGACAGCCCCCTCATTGATCAGGCAACACATATCATCTCACTGAACAATCCATCACTGGTCAAGTTGATGCCGAAACTTGTCCCCAAAGGCATCGTTATCTACAACACATCGCTGGTCACCACAGCCCCACACGACATATGCGATGAACCCATCACCTATCCGGTGCCGGCGACGGAGATGGCACAGCAGTTGGGGCAAGTTAAGACCGCAAATATGGTCATCCTCGGCGCTTACCTGGGTTTGACTGACCTGGCCACTGACGAGGAAGTCGAACAAGCCTTGCGCGAGCGGATTTCCGCCAAACATGAGAAACTGATCCCGATAAATCTCAAGGCGGTATCCCTTGGAAGACAGTATTTCATCGAGAATCTGAAAGTCATTCAGTAGCGAAGTATTGATGCCCCAATGATCAACCGCCGACAGTTTGTGCAGACACTGGGTGCGCTGGCACCCGTGGGTTTCCTCAAGGGCGCATTTGGATTCAACCGCGAGAAAGGACAGTACATGGATCTCGAGCACGTTGTCATCTACGAAAACGACCTGTTCTACTCTGCTTTTCCATCCATCGTGATTCGACCTGATGGGAAGTTGCTTGTGGCATTTCGAAGAGCACCCGAGAGAAGGAGTTTTGGGGAAACTCGGGTCAGCCATACCGATCCCAACAGTTACCTTGTCATGGTTGAATCCAATGACAGTGGACGCACATGGAGTTCTGAGCCTCGCTTGATACATGCGCATCCATTCGGCGGTTCCCAGGATCCCTGCATGGTGCAGCTTCGGGACGGAACGATACTCTGCGCGAGCTACGGCTGGGCGCTGATCGATCCGGCGCTTGCTGCGACTCGCAATGACACACTCCGTCACGGGGCATTTGTCTTTCTGGGTGGCTATCTCTT
>JAKQFZ010000703.1 GCA_029558215.1 Candidatus Omnitrophota bacterium | reverse complement strand
GGACCTCATCAGGACAGCCTGTTGGTTTTTGTCTTCCGATGCTGGAGCGTGCTGTTCGATACGTGCAGAAACAATCCAAGAAGCGCCACAAGCACAAAGTTGGTGGCGTTTCAGGAGTTCGCCTCTACATCATTGGAACAGATAGGCACCAGATTCTCGAGAGACTGACAGAACATTCCTCGAAGTTCACCGGTGAGAGTCAGAGTCGTTTCCAAGAGACAAAGAATCTTCTGGAGAGAGAGCGAAGAGAATTTTTGGGCTTTGTGAAAGAGCGATTCGGCGATTTGTGCAACTTGACAGGGGTACAGAACAACGGTGTTGAGGATTGTGCCGTCGGGGCAGGAGATGCCCGGATGAATGCCTTGATGGAGTTCCTGGAAAGCGGCAACTTCGACGAAGCGCTCTTTTGCGCCGATCTCTCCAACGACCGATGGTCTTACCAGGAGGTCGAAGATAAGCTCGGCAGCAGGCTCAAAGAACTCTTGGCGGACAGTTCGGTAAAACGCGATTTTTACGTCTGCGCCACAGGGGGTTCTCCCGTCGTCTGTCAGACGATTCAGAGCGTTGTTCGATTTCATACAGGACAGAAATACCACCCTTTCATTTTGAGTGAATCATGTGGAATTCAGAAGACGGTTCAAGCCGACTGGGCGCAGTTTCGAATGATCCAGACTGCGGCGGACAAGAGCTTGCAGGAACTGGATTTTGCTGCGGCAAGAGGTTTCATGGGCGCTCCTTTTTGTCCGTTGGGGCAGCATCATCTTTGGACGTTTCCTGCGAGCATCTGTGAGCAAGCATCCAATATGCTGCAGCAGCGGTGGCAGGATGAGGCGCTGCCGAAAACGCAGAGCGTCTGGGATCACGACTACTGGACGAGAAGGCTCAGGGAATGCAGGGCTTTGCAGGAGCATCCTCTGCTTGGACTCTTGGTGCGTGTGGACTGGCTCTATCGTCTGGGAGACTACACCAACAGCGCGGTTCTTCTGTGCAGTTGCGTTGACAGTTTCAGGATGGAACTCGTTTTGGTCTATCTCAACTGCAAGAACACTCCTGGTGGAGGGATCAAGGGTCATTTCTGCGAATGGCAAAAGACGGTTATCCAAAAGGCTCTTTCCGAAGCAAACAAGAAGAAAGAGAAATCAAAGAGGCAGTTCGCTCAGGATGATCTGTTACGCTCACCTGTTGCTGTGGACAGTATTCTCAACTCGTGGAAGGACAACTGGTCACACAAGAAGGAGATGCGATCATGGCCTGAGTCTCCAGATGATGTTCAGAAGTCTCTTGCTTTTGCGGCGGAACTTCGTGATTTCCGGCGTCAGCAGGGGCACCTGGACACCCTTGCGGAACATCGCAATCTTTACATCCACACTGGAAAGCCCTTCGGACGGGACGAGATAGATAAGGCTCTGCAATATGACGGATTGATGGGTGGGACGTTCCCTTCACCGTGGTACTCTTCATTGGTCAGAAGGTTCTTGAGTGATCCGTGTGTCTGGCGGGGGAGTCAAGCACCCCAGGGCGGGGAGTGGCAAAAGAAGCCGTGGACAGAAGCTTTGGCGAGCGAAATCCGAGGGAAACTGCATGAATATGGCTGGCTGGAGGCGATGCGATGAGGGAGATCCCGCGCAACACACTCGAAAGGAGAGATTGTGAAAAGGAGTTGTCCTGATGAATGAGTTGTCCCAGGCAGAGTTCCTCTCGGGATTGTTTCAGTCAGACAGCGAGCTGAAAGATGTGAAGATCTTCTCCTACAGGCGCGATTTCAGTTTCTTGTGGGGACTGGACGCTTCTTCAGGATTTGACCCGAAGACAGATACAGAGGGTCTATCTGTCGTCGTCTGGGATGGAATGCCGGAGTCGGATCCTCGCGGTGAAGTCATTGACACGGCACAGTATCTGACCCCTTTTGATTGGGCTGTTTCAGCCTATCTCCACGCGGGTGAAGTTCCGCCTGACTGGAAGATTCTTATCTACAAGACGATAAACGATGATGAGAGCGCTCCCGCTTTCGATGTCCTGGGGCATTTCCCAGACGCGTTTCCCTGGTTGAAGATTGTCGCGATCACAGATGACGTTGTTGCCAGTGCGAAGGATCTGATTTCTTCGTCTGTGTCCTCTAAGAGCACAATCAGCAGATTGCTCTTGGATATGTGGCGTGGTTTTCTTCTCAGCCCTTCGTCACCGGATACCCAACACGCACTGTCAAACATTTTAGGACCGGTGCTTCTGCTTCACAGACAGGGCTCGTCAAGCCTCGATTTGCGCTCGAAAGCCATATTGAAACTCGCGCAACGGATTGGTCTCTGTCCCAAACCGGAGAATGAATCTCAGCCGTCTCTGTCCATTCTTCAACTACTTGCGAATCGTTTCGATGCCAACGCGACGGTGAACTTCTTGCTTCTGGATGATTGTGCTTTCAAACATCACTGGGCTGAGGCGTTGTGCGCTCTTTTGGGTATGAGGTACGACTCTCCGTCCGTCGGAGGGGACAGTATTCCGAAGGTAGCGGAAGAAAGCCTCACTGTTGACGACAAACAAAGTACAATAGCGCTCCACGCCACAGAATCGCCAACGGCATTTTTCGAATCTGTCATCAAATCCGGCAATGGAGCAGATCAGCGCTTTAGACTGTCTTTTGGTTCTGGAGAGGAAAGGCGCAGACTTGACGTGCTTTTTTTGGATCTGCGTCTTTTTCAGGGAAGACCGTTCGGAGACGAGAAAGCATTCTATGAAGAGCTTCTCAAGTCTGCCGGAAAATACTCAGATGCACGTCCTGCTGAGACAGAGACAGATTCGAAACTCCAGCTGCCGTGGCAGGGCTTTGCTCAAAAAGAGATCGAGGCAATCAAGAACTGGTTGAGTGATTCAAATCGTGA
>JAKQFZ010000657.1 GCA_029558215.1 Candidatus Omnitrophota bacterium | reverse complement strand
TGACCTCTACCCATGTCGGCCCCGACGATATGCCTTCTTTGTACCAGTCATGCGACATAGCGGTGATACCAACGATAGGCGCGGAAGGTTCCTCGTTGTCAGAAATTGAGGCTCTAGCCTGCGGTTTGCCCACAATCGTCTCTGGTGTTGGAGGGACGTGCGAGTTCATCATCGACGGTTACAACGCTATAGTCTGGGATCCCTGGCATGAAGATTTAGCGGACGTAATCAAGATGTTAGCCGAAGACGAACCTCTGCGGAAGAAACTCAGCAAGAACGCCAGAGAGACTGCTCTTGAATTCGACATCGAGATATGGAGGAACCGCTGGAGAAGAATCATCCCCAAGAAGGTGACGCCGTGAGGGTCAGCATTCTGACTACAGACTTTTTCAAAAGCGTGGAGGAAGTCCACGGTCACGATAGGGTAGTCCACGGTGGAGCCGAACGCTACCTTGTTGAACTGAACGATCTCCTAATCTCATTGGGTTGCGAACCCGTTGTTTACGCGGGGTATCCAGGCACGAACAACTCACCAAAGGAACTCCGCAAGCGTTACGGCAACATGAATCTCGTTTTGATGCGCCACACCGAAGCTTTGGATCACAATTGTTACCCTGAACTGAACAGGTGGTTCAACGAATCGGCGTCTGGTAGCAATCTGTATGTCTACTTCAGTCCGTTCTTGTGCTGGCCTCACATTCACCGCAACTCGATCTCGGTATGTCATGGAATTTATTGGGACTGGGCGAACAACCCTGTTCGCACATGGAAAGACGAGGATCAAAAGCAGTTCTGGAAGCAGAACCTATATGGCTTCACGGCTCCCGATGTCTGCGTCTCTGTAGATACGAATTCCAAGAACGTGATCCGCGCAATCATCCCCGGCGAGGAAAGAAAGATCAAGGTCATCCCAAACTTCGTCGATACCGAGAAATACGTCCCAGGTGTGAAAACGTGGTCTGGAACGAGGGTTCTCTTTCCTAGAAGGATGCACATTCTGAGAGGTCAGAACCCGTTTATGAAGGCTGCGAAAGATTTTGAGGGTGAAGATTACTCCTTCATCGCCTGTGGTCAGATGATCCAGGAGAATGAAGAGATCGA
>JAKQFZ010000646.1 GCA_029558215.1 Candidatus Omnitrophota bacterium | reverse complement strand
ATAGCACAACGATGGCAGCCACAATGTTAACTTGAATATTAGCCGATGTGTCCGCGTTTTGTCAATCTGCTATGGCGTTTCAGGAAGAGCGCCGATTGCTCCAGGCAATTCTGAGAATAACGCCGAACCGTCATCACCGAGGGGATAAGTCAAATTGAACTCATACCCTTCTCGGTTGCAGGAGATGCGGACGTCTTCTCGTGTGACCCGAATCGTCAGGGGCAGATTCCGATAGGACACATTCCGAACGGCGCAAAACTCGAGTTGAGACGGAAGATTCGGTTTGATCCTCAGGCCGTTTGGAGTTGGCTCGATGCCCATCATTCCATAGAGAACCCAGCAAGGCACCATGCCACTTTCCGGAAAAGGAACATCGAGACCCACTGCGCCCGGGTCAACTCGTTGTGGAACCTCTCCGCGGAAAAGAGGTGTCCCACCGCAGAGCCGATCTGGTTCCCGATAGCGGACAAGGATTTCCTGCCAGCGTCGGTAGGCGTCATCCGCTCCCAGAAATCGGGAGCGACTCACCAAGTCGAAGAAAGACGTGTAGAAGATTGCTCCGCCGTCCTGACACTGATTGCCAAAGGGAGTTCCCGTCCATCCGAAATGCCACCAGGGCTTGGCCGTCATGTTTTCTTCGAGTCCATCGGGATGTTCATTATTCCACATGGGATTGTGGATAGTCGTTGCGCGTGGAGCAAACACCCAAGCCGAGTAGATGTCCGCCTTGCCCGTGGACGATAGTCCATTCTCCATCCAGTTGTAGATACGCTTGATCTGCTCAGGAGAGGCAAGTCCGTAGTACATGGACTCCAGGTTCAGAAACGTGAATCCGTAGTCATGGCGATTGCCATCAATATCAATGCATCCGATGAATCGGCCTTCCTTCTCATCCCAGAATTTCGTGGTGTATTCCGCAAGAGTCTTTTGACGGAGCGCACGGTAGTATTCCGGAGTGTGTAGTTCGGTTTCTGTATTGAGTGACTGCCGTTGTTCCTCGGCAACTCGCTGCTCAAAAACCTCTTCCAACTGCGCCATCGCTTCCAATGAAGCATAGAAAGCTGCATTGGCGTATGCGTCAAGATGTCCAAACGGGAGAATGTCCCAGTAGTTGTTGCCGACACCGCGGTGCCGACCGTTGACATCCTTGCTGACTGTTTTGATCAGACCGGAGGTGCCGTCCAGTACTGTCAGTTGGTACTGCATCGCTTTCCGGAGTCGAGGCAACTGTTCAATGAGGTAGTTCAAATCACCTGTCCAAAGCGTATACCGCCAGACTGAAAGGATAAGTCGGGCGTTCGTGTCAAAATGTCGTGTGTCGTAGACGTTGTTGTCGGGGAAAGGCCAGCCTGGTCTGCCTCCCCACGTGTGGACATAGCCTGTTTCATCCATGACGATATCTGCGGCATGCCTTTTCTCTCCGTCCCTCATCGCGCCGGCAAACCAAGCGCGTGCGATTGCCGACCACTCGATCCACGGTGCAGGCCCACACGGTGAAGGATAGCTGAAGTTTCGTTCATAGAGCATCAGATTCAAGTCGTGATCCATGTCCTTGTCAGATGTCTCAAACGCAGGCCAGTCATCAGGAAATCGGTCCTCGCGTGGCAGGACTCTCAAGGTGATCGTGGCTCTCGTGACACCATTCTCATCCTTTGTGAAAGGACACCTGATGGTCATTCCCAAGTGATCTTTGGAGTAAGACCAATGCAGAGAACTTCTGCCACAACTCATTTCAAGGTCATAGTCTCCCGTTCCATCAAAATGAAAGCCTTGACCACAATTCAAGACCGGATTGTGGTCGTTTCGCTTCAGTTGCTCAATGGGCATGAAGCGTTGCTGGTCGCTGTAAACGCGTTTGAACGGTGTGCCTTTGGGTGTGGTGTCATAGCCGTCCCATTCCCAGGACACGGAGAAAATGGCGTTATGTCTTATCTCGATTTTCTCAGTCGGCTCTGGAATTGCCACGGCAAGCGAGAGTTTTGCATTGTCCAGTATGACGGAGACTTCCGCTTTGTTGGAGTAGGCCTTGGAGTACGGCACTTCAAGCGCCCGATCACAGGAGATGTCGGCTTTTCCATCAGATGTTCCCGCTCCATCCGCATAGATATCCTTGTCGGCAGACCACCAACCGACGCGACCCCCTTTGGGCTCCAGAAGTCGGACTTCATACTGGCCGGCAGGTTGTTGCTCAAAACGAAATCGGACGTAGGCGTTGTCCTGGATCGGATCGAAGCGTTCTTTTGCGATGACCTTGCCGTCTTTGAGTAACTGAATTGTCGCGCTGGAAGTGGTGCTGTGCCATGTGGGGACTTTGACTGCCAGGCTGTCGAATGTGCCGGGAACTTCGAACGTCTGTCCGAGAAATGACCCAGGCATGACCTCGACTGGGATATGACAGTCCTTGATGTTGATGGAACCCTTCTGAACTGCTGCCATGTCCGTCCACTTCAGGGCTGGTGTTGCATCACCGGCCGGTGGTGAACAGTGGGTCTCCTCGGATGCGACGATGCCATCGAACGCGAGTTTCTCCAGAATGTTCACCCCAAAGTTTCCCTTGCCGTCTGGATCGCAGAGAAGACTTCGGATGGAACCGTTCTCAACGGCGACGCTGTAATAACCGTTGCTCAAGGTCTTCTGATTCTGGCAGACAGCGCTCTGAACACGCAACACGGAAAACGTAATGACGAAAACAACAACAAAACACCAACGCATGAGAAAACTCCTTGTCTATTTCACCTGCAGAACGGAGCGGTTTACTCGCCCTTCAACTCTCTTGCTACTTCGAGAAGCGCTCTCACCTTGGGTTCATCGGCAACTCGCCACATGGAGAATCCAATCAAGTCCGGCTTGAGCGAAGCCAGTCGCTTGTAGTACTGCACCAATTCATTGGGAGACATGTCCTGCACTTCCCACGCATGGATTCGAAGCATGAACCGACAAGGGGAGTCTTCGGCAACTTGTTCGGGAGTCAGGTACTGATCCGTGCTGGGATCAAACCGGTCTATCTTCATATCTTTCAGGTACGGCAGATGCTCGTTGTGCAGCAGTTCGCTGTGGTAATGACGTTCAGTTGCCTGGAGCCCCTCGAAGAGGTTATTGGTATAGGGAACCACGAATTCCGGGAACAGTTCGGGGGGCAGCATTCCGGAGAAATCGTCGGGAACTCCAACAACACCGGACTTGATGGCGCCGGAGAGCTTCATAGAGATAGCGCGCGCGTATCCCAGAGCGCTCCGGACTGAGAAGTCCAGAAGCGCATGGGCACGTTTGGGATCATCATAAAGCAACAACAAGAAATCCTGACCCATCAAGAGCATGGCAGTAGTGACTGGTCCCTCGACCGAGTGACCGATGTGGTTGCCAGCAGTGGGACAGAGTTGCTTCAGCCGCGACAGTGCTGCCAGTCGCTGTTGAATCAAATCCGCGGCAAGATAGTCCTCCGGTTCCTTGAGATGGTCTATTTGCTGCGGTGTTTGAATCAGGGGATACACCTTGGGTTCAGAACCCCTTGGGAACACGATTTTGGCACCCAGCGCCGCGACGGGTGTATAGCAGAATCCCGCCAGATGCGGTCTTGGGGGTGCGACGCCCAGGCGTTCGGCAATGGGTCTGACCGATTCCGCTGCTCGAATCATCGCGTCAGGATCATGATGCAGTGCATCCATGGGAATTCCCGAAACGGAAGACAAAAGCGATTCCGAGAAGCCGAAGGAGTAATTGGTGGGCATCTTGACAACTCCATCGAAAACCTGGGCAGACAATTCCAGGTGGATTCATTCAAAACGAGACGCATCGTATCATGTTCCGTGCAATCTTGGTAGCAAGTCGGCACCTGCGGGTGCGCGGGCTATGCTGACTCCCTTGGACGCTTACTCGGCCAATGACTCGCTTCTGCTGGACTGAGTGTCATTGGGAGGCAGGATGACACTTGGGCGGGTTTGCGTGAACCTCGCTTGACGAACCGATTGAAATCGGGGATTGTCTTGTTCGGTTTGCTTTTTGGTGCAGAGACGACTTTGTCTGCTGACACGAAAAGAGCGTGAGTTCTCATGCCAGCTGATACGGCGCATTCGTGTGGGCTACGCCCACTCTTACAAACGCGTGCGCATTGGAAGAAACAGACTTCTTGGAAGTCTCGTTTCCTGGGAGTCCAGGAGGGAGAAATATGTGGACGAGCTGCGTTCTTGATTTGATCGGAAACACTCCGTTGATCCGTCTCGGGAATGAACCTGTTTTCGCAAAAGCCGAGTTTCTGAATCCTGGGGGCAGTATCAAGGATCGGGTTGCCCGTGCGATGATTGAGGGTGCCGAAAAGCGAGGCGCTCTGGTTGCAGGTGCGACGATTATGGAGCCAACATCCGGCAACACGGGAATCGGAGTTGCCTTGGTGGGGAGGCTCAAAGGTTACAAAGTTCGTATTGTGATGCCTGAAGGCATGAGTGAAGAGCGAAAGAAGATCATTCGTGCCCTGGGGGCGGAACTGGTCCTGACGCCGGACGAAGAGGGCATTGCCGGTGCGGTGGAGTTCGTGCGGCGTGCCGCGGCTGCCGATCCGACTATTTTCGTTGCGCAGCAGTTCGAGAATCCCGACAATCCACGCGTTCACTATGAACAAACGGCCAGGGAACTCTGGGAACAGATCGAAGGTGACGTGGACTGCTTTGTGGCGGGTGTAGGGAGTGGTGGTACGCTTCAGGGGATCGGGAAATTCCTGAGAGAGCACAAGCCCGACATCAAAATCGTCGCTGTGGAACCCAAGAACGTTTCGGCACTGTTGGGGCATGAACCAGGTCTTCATCAGATTCAGGGAATCGGAGACGGCTTTGTTCCGGCGGTTCTCGATGTCTCCCTGATCGACGAAGTGCTGGAAGTGACCGATGATGTGGCGATTCAAACCACCCGAGACCTCGCCTGTGAATACGGACTTCTGGTTGGGATTTCATCGGGCGCCAATGTGTGGGCTGCCAGACAATTGGCTTCTCGGATTCAGGGAAAGATCGCCACGATTCTACCTGACCGTGCCGAAAGGTATTTCAGTACTGCGCTTCTGTGATCTTCTCCATCACAGGATCTTGATGCGCCGAGGGGGTGGAGCCGAGGACTTGCGTCGAAGCATCTTCTGTGGCACCAGGCTTTGAATGCTCTCGCATTGTGGGTCGGCAATCTTGCGGGTCAACGCTTCCACGATCTTGTTGACGATGCCCGGTACATTCTCGGCGAAAGTGGTGAGTGCAGGCTCAATGACACTGGCAGTCATCAGATTGCCAAATCCGACAACGGAGATGTCTTCAGGCACGCCCAGCCCAACCGCTTTGCAGCGCTGAATGGCAGTGATGGCAGTGATGTCATTGACCATGATCAAGGCTGTCGGACGTTCAGGCATGCGCAGCACGCTGTCCACTGTTGAGGCCCAGCGACGCACGGACGAGTTGGCAGGACATCGAACAGTCACCAACTCCGCCCGACTGTCAGACTCTACGGCTCTTTTCACACCCAGGTAGCGCTCCACCGCGGCTCGGTTGTCGGGATCCTCCCCCACAAAAGCGATGCGTGTGTGTCCCAAGCCCATGAGGTGTTGAGCCATTCGCGCAGCGGACCGCGTCTCTTCGCTGGTCACAAAGTCTCCCTCAAAATTCTCCAGTCTGCCCATCACAACAAAGGGAACGCCTTCCTGATGCAATTTGATCAAGTGAACCACATCGTCGCCCAGTTTGAATTCGTGAACGGGGATGATGACCAGCGCCTCAACACGGTTGTCGAGCATCAGTTCGATGTTGTCTCTCTCCTTGGCACCATCCATCTCGGAGTCTGCCAGAAAGACTTGATAGCCACGCTTGCGAAAGACTGACTCCACGCCCCGAAACACGTTCACATAGACGGCGTTGCTCAAGTCAGACACCACAAAACCGAGCATGGCGCTTTTCTGGAGAACCAGACTTCGGGCACTTCGGTGAGGTCGGTAGCCCGTGCGCTTGATAATCTCCAAAACCTGCTTTTTCTTTGCCTTTCCAACTCCGGGTTTGTCCCCGATGACATTGGAGACTGTCGCGATGGATGTGTTTGCCATGCGAGCAATGTCTTTGATTGTAATTCCCATTGTCGTCCTTCAGGTCAGAAATATGACTGGAGCCGTCTTACCTTTTGATTCCAACAGAGGCGGTTCCCACTCACAAGGCTAGTATTCGTCCTTTGGCGTATCCGCGTCAAGTATTTTCCTCTGGGATAGGATTCAATTCTGGATTGCCACAAAGCAGGTAAATGCGGATAATGCACGCATGGTTCAGGAATGCGTTCGCAGGGTGCTGTGTTTCTGATTCCTAGACGGACAAACAGGTCCGAGACGTATCCTCCTGATGCGTGAGTGCCTTGCGGATACTTGGCGGAGAGGGCATGGTGACAGAACAGAATCCCAATGCGGTTGTGCTGAAGGCTTTTTCCTGTCTTGCACAAACCGCTTCAGGCATCGAGGGCAGGCCGGTTCTGGACACGCTTGTTCGGGAACTGGCTCGGTGTTTGGGGATGAAGTGGTGCTTTGTGTGCCGACTGCACTCTGAATCTGCGCACCACGCTGAGACGGTTTCCTTCTGGACGGAAGACTCCTGGCGAGACAACACCGATCTGCAAATCGCCGATACGCCTCTCGCGGAAGTACTGGTGTTGGGCAAGAGGCTTATTCTCAATGGAGTCGGTTGTCAGTATGGTTCGTTGGAGAATCTCGGGATCACCGCGGCAGAGTCCTTTATCGGTATGGGCATCAAAGATGCCGAAGGCCTTCCGCTCGGTCTCATCTGCGCTTTGGACGACAAACCCGTCGAGCCCCCCGATTGTGTCTTTGACATGCTCTCACTTTTTGCAGATCGGGCGGCAGCCGAGTTGATGCGTTTGAGAGCGGAGCATCTTCTTCAGAAAACACAACAAGAACTGGAGCGCTCCGTGCGGTCTCGTGTGGAATTCCTTTCTACGGTCAGCCATGAGTTGTTGACACCGCTGAATGCCGTGATCGGATTCTCAGAAATGCTCTTGAGTGGTCGCGTGGGCGGCCTGACAGACCGCCAGATTCACCAGATCAAGAGTATCCAAATTAATGGCCATCAACTGCATCATCTGATCCGGGACATGTTGGATCTCTCACAGGCGGAGATGGGGCGTCTGCAACCGCACCTGCAGCGCTTTGAAGTGCGCCATGCGATTGACGCGGTACTGGAGACCTATGCTCCGTTGTTTGCGCGGAAAGAACTTGCATTTGAAGCAGAGATCTCTCCAGACCTCGGGGCCATGATTGCCGATCCTCAGAAGTTGCAGAAGGTAATGGCAATCCTCCTGGACAATGCGGCGAAATTCAACGAGGACGGCGGTTCGATACGGCTCAAAGTCCAGCAGTGCTCCGATATCGAAATGAAGCGAAAAGGCGGCAAGCACTGCGAAGGATGCCCGGGCGCACATTGTCTGTGCGTGTCCGTGCAGGATACGGGAATTGGCATTCAAACTGAGGACATCGAAGTCCTTTTCAATCCATTCAGGCAGCTGGACTCCTCGTACGCCAGGGAATATGCCGGAACAGGCATCGGACTGGCGCTGGCTCGGCATCTGATCACTCTCCACGGTGGCCGGATTTGGGGCGAAAGCGAAGGCATGGGCAAGGGCAGCACGTTCACCTTTGTCATCCCGTTTGAGCCGGTCACCATGGCGAGCCGTCCGAGCAATGAGCACGAGCGATAGACCCCGCACTGAAATAACACACACGCCAAAAAAAAGAACACTTACACGGTCACGGTGCCCCTCCTGCAGAGATCTTGAGAAAAGTGAGGAAGATGGGTATACTGACTCTTGTAGTATTGTGAGAATGGGACTGCTATAGACAAGGGGATACGTTCGTGAAGACTGTTGGCGAACAAAGCATCGGATCTCAAGATACTTCCTCACTGCATGGCAAGTGGTTGGACGCTTTCTGTGCGGCGATGAACGTCTCCCGCCTCTATCGTCAGGAGCACCCCAAGGTCGTTGAGTCTCTCGAAGCCCTTTTGGAGTTGACCCGGATCATTCAGGAAGAGAATGAGGGGGAACTCGCCCTCTCGTTTGCAGAGCATACGGTGGCCATCAACCAAGAGGAGATGGATCCCCGCGTTCTGGCGCACCGTCGTTTGGCGGGTGAACTCCATCAGCGAAACGCACATACGCTGATCTTCGCGCGTGGCATCAATCGGGAAGAACTCAGCACGTTCATGAAGATATTCGGGGATCACCCCAAGAACATTATCAAGCAGGGTGGGCTGGCTTTGTTGATGGAGAGCGCCGGGACGCACCACGTTCGTCTTGCAGCGCTTCGGTATGCATCACGGGTTGACTACAGCGAGCAACTGAAGGACACGGAAGACCGCATTCTCTTTGCCCGAGTGGAAGAGTGCCTGGAGGACGAGATCGAACTCAAGAAGATTCTTGAAGGGATGGATGATCCTTCCCTTCAGCTGGTGGCATTCTTTGAGAACCCCAGAACGACAGTGCGCTTCCTCGAACACCGCAAAGGGGAAGGGGAGTCAAGCGAGACTTTCGAGCGTGAAGTAGTTCGCACTCTCGAACGCGCGGGGACGATCATCTTTACACATCATCCGGATCGATGGGACAAGGTCAAAGAGAGTATCGCCCAGGCGTTGGTGCTGTTGGCGCCCATCATTCGAGAGAAGATCCTCGAGATTGCCTGCACCATGCAAGAGGAGTCCGTGCTTCTTGAAGACGTTGTTGCCTCGCTGAGTGCGGAGCAGATTGCCGTCGTGCTGACGGACTACCTTGCCTCTCGACTGACTCGAAATGAGGCGGACGGAGTCCTTTCCTTGAATATACAGACAGACCAGGAAAGGGTGGACGGTCTGCAGAGCCTGATTGAGAAACTCATTCACAGTCCTGAACATTTTGATCTTCTGGAACCTTTGCTTCGGGACGAGTTTCAACGACGTGAGATGCACGTTGAAAGTTGTCGAACGCTTTTTGAACCTATTTGTGGCGAGATATTCCAGGCCGCTCAGAGAACGGATCTGGCTGCGGTTTCCAGCGACAAGGCGACCATCTTTCGGTACGCCACCCGAAGTGATGAGGCACATGAGAATCTCTCCGATCTGCTGGCCACGATGAATGAAGACTCATGGGAAGCAAGCCAGAGAACCATTCTTCAGGAATTGCTTGGCAGGGAAAAGGATCCTGCCGTCTACCGGCAGATTCTGGGGCCGAGGGTGATTCGTGTGGTAAAGAAACTCCAGGCGGCAGGGGCAGTCAAGCAGGCACGAGAGGAACTTACGCTCATTCTGGAACATGCTTCTTCCCCTTCTCCCGAGGATTTCCTCGACAGAGCCCCCTCTGCGCGGGGACTCTTACAGGAGATGAATCCAACTCATTTGGTCGCCCTCTATCTTGACGACTATGAGCAGAATCCGGATTTTGAACGCGATGCATCGAGACTCGCCGCTTCTCAACTGGAGGGGGTTGCCAGAGAACTCATTCGCCGCTCTTTTGCCCCAGATCAGGTGCGCACCCGACCGCCTAAACTACTTTCCATTGTCTCGCAGAACATGGCATTTCTTGGTTCGTATCTTGGCGACTGGCTGAGCCAGAATCCGGAACATGCAAACGAGGATGTGTGGCTTGTCATTCGCCATGGGCTGTGCGAAGGATGCGTTCCTGTACTGGAGCTTGCCTTGCGAAGCGAAGAACGTGACACCATGGTACAAGCCGTGGAGTATCTTGGCAGGATTGGGGGAAACCGAGCGGAATCCCTTCTGTTGTCCTATTCACGGAAGGGTGGGGCGTTAGGGAATCTTGCCTTCGAGAATCTGTGCAGGCTTTCTTCTCCCAAGGCGGTGAGTCTCATCGGTGAGCAACTTCTCAAGCCGGACTACCTCGGGATTCATGCCAAGAAACGGCGTGTTCTCGTACAGAAACTGAAGGCGATTCAGACGCAGGACGCCCGCAGACTCATGGCGCATCTCATGACTCAGAATGTGACGAATCTCCTGTTGCGAGGCAGACATGAGAAGAGGGTACTGGATTTGATGCAAACGCTGAGAAACTGGCCTGTCGAGGAAGCGTATCCGGTTGTGGACACACTGACAAAGCATTCCAGTCGAAGAGTCGCCTCCCTCGCAACCGGTCTTGTGAAAGAGATGCCCTCGGTGGATCAGACAAAGGCGTCTGAAGCCACTGGCCTGCTTGAGTCAGAAGAAAGGGTTGATCAGCGGTGAGATCTCTCAAAGAATGGCATGAGAAGAGCGTCAAGATAGAGGAAGGACTTCGATACCTTCACCTGTTGGCGAATGATGCGCGTCTGTTTACCGACAACCACCCCAAATTTCAGGATACGCTTCGCGTTACTCATGAGTTCTGGTCGGGTCTGCTTTCCGAAATGGATGCCATCGAGATCAAGCAAATCGGTCAAGACTTGATCTACGAAGATGTTCCACTGGGCACGTCGCTCAAATCTACACAAGAAGTGAGCCGGAGTTTTCAAGAGCGCGGGATGGAAAGCCTGGTGTTCACCCCCGGTCTGACCATTCAGGAGCTGACAGAGTACGCTCATTATATGCGTCTCTCTGAACAGCATCGTTCGCAAGTCGGCAGCCCTTCGGTCTACTTCGTCCATCGGGGGGTCACTCATATTCAATGCTACCGGCTTGGAGACATGCGCGACGATGAGGCCCGCCGCGAAGCCGAGCGTCAGGCCAAGGGACTCCCTGTCGCGATGAAGGATCTCAGTGCATTTCGTTGCGACGCACTGAAAACCATTCAGAACCTCTATCTTCAAGCGAAAGTCGCAAACGTTCTGGATTTGGACACCGCCCAAGGACTGGTGGATGTCTTTCTTCGAGAGTCCATCATGAATTCGACGACGCTCTTGGGACTGTGTGCCATTCGAACTTCGGATGAGTACACTTCAACACATTCGATGAACACATGTCTTCTGTCGCTCAGTCTCGCTCGGTATCTCGGCGTTCCCGACGACAAACTCCCGATGGTTGGCATTGCTTGTCTCTTTCATGACATCGGGAAGATGTTCATCCCTGACGCAATTCTGAACAAGCCAGGCAAACTGACTCCAGAAGAGTGGGGAGTGATGCAGAGTCACACGGTCTTGGGTGCCCGATTTCTGCTTTCCGTGCCCAATATCCCGACGCTCGCACCCCTTGTGGCGTTCGAACACCACATGAATCCGGAAGGAACGGGATACCCTTGCCCCAAGAGGGATTACAAAACCAACCTAATCAGCTATGCCGCGTCGGTCGCAGACTTCTATGATGCTTTATCTACGGCGCGTTCTTACAAGAAAGCCATATCACCCGAGAAGGTTGTGGATATCATGCTCAAACTCGAAGAGGGCAAGATGGAACCACGGCTCAAGAGACAGTTTCTCAGGATGGTGGGAACCTATCCTATCGGCTCAGTGGTGAGACTGGACACGGGAGAATTGGCGGTTGTCCGAAGACAGAATCCTGAGGATTCACTCAGACCCTGTGTGCAGCTGGTGACGGCACCCGACGGCACTCCGCTCACACAGTCCGTTGCCGCATACCTGACCGAGACCCGTGATGGAGGCATCTTTGTTCGTTCCGTTTCCGAAGGCGTTGATCCGACAGAAGTCCAGATAGATGCCCTCGGTGTGCTGCAGGAAATCCTGGATGCAGATCGTTTGCAGTGAGCCGGTTGCCGGAAGACTGCGCCTTGGGAACAAACAACCTTAGTACACTGCTTTTGTTCTCTCTTGTTTCCCTTTGTCTTCGCGATGGGAAAATGGTAATCTTCCGTGTGTCAGATCGGAGAATCCATTCGTTCTGATTCACTGCATTGCACAGAAAACAGTCTTCGAAGCACCAACAGGAAAGGAGTTTCTTCACATGCATTTATCATTCCTACGATGGCGTGATCGGCTCATGCAGGTGACGGCTGCTGTTGTGGTCATGTGGTTGTTCCTTGGGGTTTCATCTGGGAGTGCCGAGAACATCACCATCTTCTCTGATACTATGGGCATTGTTGGTGACCGTGATCCGGATC
>JAKQFZ010000609.1 GCA_029558215.1 Candidatus Omnitrophota bacterium | reverse complement strand
ACCGATCTCAATGGTTCGGTAACCCTCCCCATCCAAACGCTTCTTCAGCGACCTCGCAAGAGCAACGTCCTCATCCGGAAAACCGGAGCGAAAGAGCGCTGCAACACGCGCCTCGGCAAAACCCGTCTCTGCCATAGCAATGAGAAAGCAGAGAGCAAACATAACCGATGTCCAGAGTTTCAAACAGGGATACAGAACCATGAGAACCCTCCTCAGATATGATCGCCTTCAGAATACGAAAAACACATGGGAAGTCAACACAGAAAGCAGCGTACACCAAAGCAACTCCTCGCAGTCGTTGCATTGCACCTACTCCCGTGCTATAAATTCTTTTTCCCTTCAGGAACTCTGAGAGGGATTCGGACAATCTAGATCGCGCCTGAGATTTGGGTGCGAGAATGACAGACAGAGAGATTCTCCGAAAGGTCGCAGCAACAGAGCCGGGAGGCAAGACAGTGAAAGGTTACGATATTATCTCTATAGAGGATTTGAACGATCAACAGATTCAGGAAGTCCTGAGCCTTGCAGCACAGATGAAGGCAGCACCCGAACGCTATCGCCATACGCTCGCGGGTCGTTCGATGTGTATGCTTTTTGAAAAGCCCTCGCTGCGAACTCGCGTCACCTTCGAAGTCGGCATTGCCAGCCTTGGTGGCTACGCCGTCTACATGGGTCCGACAGATGTTGCCCTGGGCAAACGAGAGGCTGTTGAAGACGTGGCGCGAAACCTCGATCGATGGGTGGATCTCATTGTCGCCCGAGTTTTTGCTCATCGCACACTGGAGACGCTTGCCAAGTACTCACAAGCCCCAGTCATCAATGCGCTCTCGGATATCGAACATCCCTGCCAGGCTTTGGCAGACATCATGACCATTTTTGAGCACAAGGGACGATTCGCTGGCGTCAAATGTGTTTTCATCGGTGACGCGAATAACGTTTGTAACTCACTGTTCCTCGTTGGTTCCCGACTGGGCATGAAACTCGCCCAGGGGGGACCGAAGGACTATCAGATGAATGCTGATCTGTTGAAGACAATTCAGGCCAACGCGTCCAAGTCCGGTGGCTCTATCACAATTTGTGAAGATCCCATTGAGGCCATTCGTGACGCGGATGTCGTCTACACGGACATCTGGACGAGCATGGGGCAAGAGTCTCAGAAGCACAATAAGGACAGGGCTTTCGAAGGCTATCAGGTCAACACCGACCTGATGGTACATGCCAAACCAGATGCCATCTTCATGCACTGCCTTCCCGCTCACCGCGGCGAAGAGGTGACCAGCGAAGTTCTGGACAGCCCGCAGTCCGTTGTCTTCGATCAGGCGGAGAATCGTCTTCATGCCCAGAAGGCGCTCATCCTGAAGGTTCTGGGTGGCGACATTGGTTGAGGAGCAGAATGGCAGAGAAATACTACAAGTTGATCTGCTCAAACAAACGTGCCCGCCACGACTATCACCTGTTGGAGACCTTTGAAGCAGGCATTGCGCTCAAAGGCACAGAGGTCAAATCACTTCGTGCTGGCAAGGGCAGCATCAAGGAAAGTTACGCTTCCTTTGACAACAGCGAGCTGTACCTGGTGGACATGCATATCCCCCCGTACGATCATGGCAATGTCATGAACCACGATCCCTATCGCCCGAGAAAACTGCTTCTCCATGCACAGGAGATGCGGCGACTCATCGGAAAAGTTGTTGAACGAGGGCTGACACTGGTTCCAACTCGAATGTACTTCAAAGGGGACAACGTGAAAGTGGAAATCGCTCTGGCGCAGGGTAAGAAACTCCATGATAAGCGGGAAGACCTCAAGCGCGACGAAC
>JAKQFZ010000595.1 GCA_029558215.1 Candidatus Omnitrophota bacterium | reverse complement strand
AGCATGGGAGCCAGATTGTCGTGATCTTGGCTGGCAAACGTCTCGGCTTGCACAATGACCTGATGCTTGCTGTCTACGAACGCCTGTGCGTTGTAGCCCTGGATGACGCCATGCGAAGTGGGCATCTTTGCCGTTTGGTTATCGGTCACGTTGCTTTGGATCTCTTTCCGACCCTTCCCGATCTTGGGTTTCTCTTCCTCCAAAAACTTGTTCAAGCGTTGCGCCTGATGCGGCAAGCGTTTTTCCTGTTGTGGATGTCTCTCCGTCTTAGAACTCGACAAGCCATCCTGACGGATATGTTCTTTGATCACCTCTTGCAGTTTCACCTGAAGTTTGTCCGGTTTCTTCTTCCATTCTTTGAATGTCCCGCTCCATTCTTTGGAAGCATTGGAGGGCAACTTGACGCCGTCCAGACTGAAATGTGTTCCGCCTAACAGATCCATTTCATCGCAGACCAGCAGGATGTTTCCAAAGACAGTCCCGATCTCTTTCTGCAAAGAAGAAACAAAATGGGCCAGGGGGCTGTGGTCTGGACGGTAGCCGCCACTGAGCGCCATGAAGACGATGTTCTCGCTACAAGCCCGTTCGATCTGCCGCGAACTGAGCATTCCCCTCGAATACGCAAACAGGATTACTTTGAGCAAAAGCTTGGGATGGATGGCTCTGGCGCCGCTGTTGTCGTTCTGATAACGCGCTTCGAAGACCGAAAGATCCATGTGGTGTTCAACCAGTTCATTGAGAGTATGTTCGAAGGTGCCGGGTGTGAGTTGGTTCTGAAACGAAATGGGAACCATAACCATTTGATCGTACTTGTATGGTTTGTATCTGGCCATCGACTCCTCCAGTTGTCTCTTCGTTATTCTATTTTCCCACTTTTTCGACAGTTTCAACGGTTTGCGTTACCTGCGTGTGGGCGGGCGTGGATTCTGTTTGGGAGCAGGAAAAACTTGAAGCTAGAAAAATGCTTATAAATCGCGCAGACTCCCACACGTCAGGTAGTATCTTTAAGGGAGGACACGGCAGATCGATGTCAGG
>JAKQFZ010000574.1 GCA_029558215.1 Candidatus Omnitrophota bacterium | reverse complement strand
TGCTGTTCGATTTCTCGCTGAGGCGCTATTTGTTCTTGTTGACGCGCGACCTCTTCTTGGGCCTCCCACAGAAAAAACACCCGCTTAGTCACCAGGTGCGGAATGCCATAGGCAATAGATCCGAATGCGACCACTCCGAGGATTTGACCGGCTACGCCTGGACGAGCAAGCAACGTGAAGAGCATAAGAGACAACAGCAACAAACTGACCATCCAGGAGTAAGGGCATAGGCTGAAAATGCCATTCAGGCGGTCCTGCCCTTGCCTGCATAGAAACATTGGAAACACAACGGCGATCAAAAGGGTCACGGTGGTCATGGCCCAATACGATCGCGGTAGAATCGTCAGAGAGTGAGGAGCAAGGTAAGGTTGTGGCTTGTTCGTCTTCCCCGCGTTTATGAACCGAGCAGTTTCCGTCCCGAAGTGCCCGTTGAGCAATCCTCTCAAGGTTGGATACACCGGCAGCGATTCGGAAAGGGGCGTCTCCTGGCCAGACGCGAATAGAAAAGGTGTGATGGTAAATTGCGGTTGAGCTCGTTCTTGTTCCCGCTCCAAGATAAATTGTTCTAGGTTTGCATTGTTGTTACGACCGACTCCGTCTTCGTAGTGTTTCTTCCATCGTGATTGGGCTTCCAGTTGATCTTTACGCGAATCGTATTGAACGAACTGCGCATAGAGCCTCATCTCCTCGTTATAGGCCATCTGAAAAAGATGGAAAGCCGGTAGCATGGCAAACAGAAGGAAGGTACTCGTAAACATGAAGAGATAGCCAAATCGGTAGTCCGGCATTCGCTCCCCAAACAGACTAGGTACAAAAGTAAGTTGCTTCTTCCGGAGAAGCAGAGAACGAACTATCACCACTAACACCAACGGCAGGAGTATCACCATGAATAAGGAAACGAGTGAGAGCCACTCAATAAATGGTCTGAGCGATGAGTGCAGGGAGAGCTGCATGGCTCCATAAAGACTGAGGAGAATAACATTCAAAATGCCCACTGTGAGATACGCGTGAGCGTAATTCCTGTGAGGCCACAGAAGCCCTTCGTTTTCCGGCTGCAAAAACCGATTGATGAGTGACCAGAATAGTCCAAGCCCTAGAATCAAGGCAGCATAGAGGACAAAAACGCTGCCGGCAAAAAACCCTGCTTCAAGCAGCGGCGTGTCAATAACGGCCTGATCCAGGTACACAACCAGGAACCAGCGAGGGGACAAGTCTTCCTTGGAGGCGTTGGGTTGTCCGGTAAACTTCCAGGAAACCGGCTTGATGTAAAATCGGCGATCCTTCCCCCAATACTGACCTGAGAAATGCATTGGTTGCCCCGTCCACAGGGAGGCTTGCAGGCGCTCGTTCCGATCGGTTTCAACAAGAAAGTTTTCACGGGCATTACGATGAGCGTCTGAATGGAACTGTACGTCCCCCTGGTCATCGATCAGCGCGAATCCCATGCCCGGCGGGACAGCACGATCCATGACTGACCGCAGTTTTCCTTCCAGTGCGACGACAAAGCGATCTTCTCCATCAGCCGACACGCTGCTGTGAGTCGAGATAATGACGAAATTCTCTCCGGTGGTCCATGAACGGATAGACTGTATCCAGAATGGCTTGCCGCTCTGGACGGCCTTGAAGTACTCTCGTTCATCTAAACGCACGTGTTGGTTTGACTTCTTCCATGCCCAATCCACTCGCTTCCATCCTTGCGTATCGATCCACAGCACTTTGGAGAGTTCATGGAAGGTGAAGAGGGTCTCACTGGGTGTCGCTGACTCTCCAAGTGTTAGCCGGTACGATTGACCGCTTCCAACGGAGTTATCCGAAACGAATGTGAGGCCTTGTGACCAGAACGTCCCATTTCCTTTCAACCTCCCTCCCGTGACACATTCCTGTTGACAGAGAATATCGAGCGCGCTCAACTGATCGTAGGCATGCTTAAACTCATCTGAGAAGTCGGCATTGATAGTCTTGGCAGCTTCTTCAAGGGTTGATGCAGATGCCGTCTCCGTGTCGCGCAGGGTGTTGAGGGTGACGACTACGAACGTCGCTGCGCCGACCCAGAGCGTGGCACAATAGAGGAGGATGAGCACATCTTTCCGGGACAATGCATCGGATGAGCGCATATGCCTGAGTCTGAGGTAGGGAAGGCTCAGCGTTGCCATCAGAATGAGTCCGACAGTGGCGAAGAGATAGGAGGTTGGAATCGACGTGGCTTCAACGGTGAAGTCGTGCTCTGGCAGGATACCCACTACCAGAAAATCGTAGTGAATGTTCGAAGATGATCCGTTCGTATTCCCTTGACCGTGAGGCCAACGACCGCCCTGACCGAACAGCACATGTTCCATATCACCAATCTGAAACTTTCCAAAAAGCGGCGGACTGTTCGCAGGTCGTTCCTCGATTTTCTCTTTGGGCTCAGATTTACTGAGCCATGCCGGAACGTTCGAAAAGAGGAATTCAGAAGGACGGAGCGCTGATGAACTCTGGTGGAAGACCTTTCCGGTTGAGTCAGCGAGCAACACATAACTAAAAAGTTCTTCGACCGGAAGTGTCCGCAGGATTGATCCGAGGTCTAGATAGGCGCTGATTTTCAGGGGCAGATGCTCGAATTCTGTTCCCTGACCAGGATAGTGATAGTCCAACACAAGGCCGTCAGCGCTCAATCGGGCACGAATCGCGGATGGAGCCGTTGTGAGTGTATCTTCCTTCTCCTGACGGTTGATGACCACACGTTT
>JAKQFZ010000559.1 GCA_029558215.1 Candidatus Omnitrophota bacterium | reverse complement strand
TGCTGTTGACGGGAATACGCTGACCGCCTATTCCGATACGGAGGGGGCGTACGGCGTTATCCACACGGCGGATATCTCCACTCTGGAGGCGACGCAACAGTGGTCGAACGGCTATGTTGGAATCGGCAACTTCCTGACGGGTGGAAGCACCAATTCATCCTTCACGGACAGGATTCTGATCTCGTCGCTGGCGATCCCGACGGAGACCCCGACGAACACTCCGGTTCCACCGACGCCGACGAGTTCATCCTTGGCAGATAATTGGGAACTCTATGAGTAGTCGTTTGGGACTGCTTGGAAACGTTTAAGTCAGACCCCAATCGGGCACAGTGTCGGTTGGGGTCTTCTCTTTCTCGACACCTACCCCCAAGTTGATCGTTCAGTAGAATACCTACATAGATGTAGGAATCTGCGCTATTGGACGATCTCGCACCATGTATATAACATATTGATAAATAGTGAGATAATCGTAGTTTTATATCTTGGCACAACTCCTGCTTATGGACAAATGCGTACGTTTATGAAGGCTCTCGGTCTCTGGCTTCCATGGCACAGTTGACGTTTGCGAGAGACGATGAGCCTGTCAGGACGAGACAAGAAGTTCACTAGTCTTATTGAGGAGGAGAAGATGAGCAGTCAGGACAAAGCCAAGGTCATGGAACTGGTGAAGGAAAAGAACGTCAGGTTCATCCGACTCTGGTTCACGGACGTGTTGGGAGCCTTGAAGAGTTTCGCCATCACCGTGGATGAACTGGAAGGCGCTCTGGATGAAGGGATGGGTTTCGATGGATCTTCCATCGAAGGCTTCGCGCGAATTCAGGAGAGTGACATGGTCGCCATGCCGGATCCGAAGACGTTTACCATCCTTCCTTGGAGACCAACGGAAGAGGCTGCAGTTGCCCGAATGTTCTGTGACATCCTTCAGCCGGACGGTTCACCCTACGTCGGTGATCCGCGCTACGCCCTTCGCCGGAATCTGAAGAAGGCGGCGGACATGGGCTATACCTACTATGTTGGCCCCGAACTGGAGTATTTCTACTTCAAAAACAGTTCCGGAACGGAGACCTTGGATTCGGGTGGCTACTTCGATCTGACTCCATTGGATGTTGCCAGTGATCTCAGGCGTGAGACCGTACTTGCCTTGGAATCCATGGGGATCAAAGTTGAGTACAGCCATCACGAAGTGGCTCCCAGTCAGCATGAAATTGACCTTCGTTACAAGGATGCCTTGACGATGGCGGACGCCGCAATGACCTATCGGCTCACAGTCAAGGAGATCGCCATGAAGAATGGTGTCTACGCCACATTCATGCCGAAACCCATCTTTGGACAGAATGGCAGCGGGATGCACACGCATCAGTCCTTGTTCCTGGGTGAGAAGAATGCCTTCTTCGATCCCAAGGACAAACATCATCTTTCCAAGACTGGCAAGTCGTACATCGCCGGATTGTTGGTTCATGCGCGCGAAATCTGCTCGGTTGTGGCACAATGGGTGAATTCCTACAAGCGACTCGTTCCGGGTTACGAAGCGCCCGTCTATGTCTCCTGGGCGCAGCGCAACCGTTCTGCTCTGGTTCGCGTTCCGATGTACAAGCCGGGGCGAGAAAAGGCGACCCGTGTTGAGTTCCGGTGTCCCGATCCGGCGTGCAATCCGTATCTTGCCTTCTCCGTCATGTTGGCAGCGGGACTGAAAGGCGTTGCTGAGAACTACGAACTGCCTGCACCTGTCGAAGAAGACATCTTCGAGATGGATGAGCAGGCACGCGCCAAGCATGGCATTGCCTCTCTTCCTGGGAGTTTGGCCGAAGCAGTGGCGGAGACTGAGAAGAGCGACTTGGTTCGTGAAGCACTTGGTGATCATATTTTTGAGAAATTCATCGCCAACAAGAAGATCGAATGGGATCGCTACAGGACTCATGTGACTCAGCTTGAACTGGATAAGTATCTGCCCATTCTGTAAAACGGAACATGCAGGTACCGGCAGGCGTGAGACAATAATCACTCCTGCCGGTGCTCGCTTCTTTTGGGAGTTTCGGCACCCAGTTCTGTTTGCAGGATAGAGTCAGGGTAAGAAGATCCGATCCAAGCTGTGACAGGGAATAGAATGAAGAGACAGCGAGACGAAATGAAAGACATCAGCGGCTGCGCCATCTCCGGGATCATGTCCGAACGGAGAGAGCGCTTTAGCGGGGACATGATCATCCGTTCGATTGCCACCATGCACGAGCGATCCAACGGACTGGGTGGTGGATTTGCAGCATACGGAATTTACCCTGATCTCCAGCATCACTACGCGATCCATGTCATGTGTGACAGCCAGGCGGCCAAAGAGCACGCGGAAGAACTTTTGAAAAGCCGCTGTCGAATCTACCATGAAGAGCCGATCCCGACGCGACCCATGGAAGTGATCAAGAACAGACCCATACTGCATCGGTACTTTGTGAATGTGAAGCCCGCTGAGCTGGAGCGTCACTACGACATGACCGAGGACGACATTATTGTGGAACTGGTCATGTCCATAAACTCCGGTGTTGCGGACGCCTTTGTCTTTTCCAGTGGCAAGAATATGGGTGTTTTCAAGGGTGTTGGATATCCGGAAGATATAGGACGATTCTACCGTCTCGAGGAGTATTCTGCTTACATCTGGACAGCGCATGGGCGGTTTCCAACCAACACCACAGGTTGGTGGGGAGGGGCGCATCCGTTTTGCGTGTTGGACTGGTCGGTAGTGCACAACGGGGAAATTTCGTCATACGGCATAAACAGACGATATCTTGAAAATTTCGGTTACTCGTGCACCCTCAGGACCGATACAGAGGTTATCACATACCTTATTGATTTACTGTTGAGG
>JAKQFZ010000164.1 GCA_029558215.1 Candidatus Omnitrophota bacterium | reverse complement strand
CACATATCATTGGCACGCGATGAATGGTTTGATTGACGAGGTAGTGCTTTTCAATAAAGCGCTTTCGCCAGCAGAAGTTTTGGCGTTGGCTTCGGATGAGAATACAAACAACATCTCTGATTTCTGGGATTTCGCTCCGAGTTGGACTCCAACAAACACCCCAGTGCCAACGAATACACCAACTCAGACCCCAACAGGTAGCGCGACTGACACTCCGACGTTTACTCCGACGGTTACTCCCACATTCACACCAACGTGGACGCAGTCTTCCGTGAACATTCCGGACTTCTTTCAGCAGACCAACGGGTATCTTGACGGCTATCGGGTCCCGCTGTTTTGGTCCGGCTCGAATTTCCCATCTGTGTGCTTTGGAGATGTTGATAACGATGGAGACCAAGACTTTCTTGTGGGGAGAATTTACGGTCTGTCCTTTTTTAGAAACGATGGAACGCGAGCATCTGCAGACTTCACCCTGGTAAATGAGGAGTTGATATCAGGATGGTATTGCACACCGGCACTGGGGGATCTTGACGGCGATGGCGATCTGGACCTAATCATGGGAACCAACAACGGGGGACCTTACTTCTACAGGCATTCTTCTTCCCCTGAATCCCCTTGGGTACTTGACTCGATTCCATTGCCAAGTTACGGGAAGGACAGGCACGTGGCTCCCGCATTGGGCGATATCAACGGGGATGGTCTGCTGGATATGGTCGTTGGAACGGGGTTGCACAACAACAATAAGACACTGACCTGGTACGTCAACACGGGTACGAAGACGACTCCAAACCTTACGACCACGATAAGTGTCAGCATCACTCCGTCACCTTTTCCCTGTTTCCCAGGTGCAGACGAAGCCGCCCCCTCTCCAAGACTATGCGACATTGACGGTGACGGCGATTTGGATCTGTTTTTGGGTGCAAAAGTTGACGGTTACAAGAATGACTTCTTCATACGCTTCTATCGTAATGTAGGCACCAAGACTTCTCCTTCCTTCGTGAGAGATGACTCCGTTCTGGAGAACTTGGGTCTCCTGAACTCCTTCTCTTGGTGTCCCGCTCTTGTTGATCTCGATGGAGACGGGGATTTCGATCTGTTCACAATCATCGAGAACGGAGCTACCTACTTCTACGAAAACCGAGGCACACAATATACTCCTGAGTTCGCTCCCGGAAACCGAGCATATTTTCTTGATCTCAACGACTACTCCAAACCGGCCTTTTACGATATTGATTGGGATGGTGACAAGGATATGCTTATCGGTGGATGGAACGGACTGACCCTTCTGGAGAATGTCGGATCCGTCATCCAGCCGCGATGGAAGTTCGTAACCAATGAGTATGCGTCCATAACGGATCCAAATCTTGTATACCCCAGCGGTGAGGTATTGCATCCTTCTTTCGCGGACATCAACAGAGACGGCACGGATGAACTCTATGTGACTCACGCCTGTTACAAAGGCGTGATCTGGCAGTATCAGAACGAGGGTTCCTTCGAAGCCCCGATTTGGAACCTGGTCACAGATCGATTCAACAATATCCAAATCGGAGGTGGAGCGACGCATCCCAACTACAGGGCGATTGACTCCTGCTTTGTTGACCTGAACTCCGATGGATACGCGGACTTGGTGGTCGCTGAATCTTCTCCACCTACGGTAAACACCGACAAGGCGATCCTATGGCTATACACCAATGACTCCGGAACTCTTCGGACAACGCCTGTCGAACTAGTGGACAGAAATGCCATCGTCTATCCAACGAGCTCCAGTGGTTTTAGAAAAGCCAATCCAGCCTTTGCCGATCTCGA
Source organism: Candidatus Omnitrophota bacterium (assembly GCA_029558215.1). Taxonomy (GTDB): domain Bacteria; phylum Hinthialibacterota; class Hinthialibacteria; order JAKQFZ01; family JAKQFZ01; genus JAKQFZ01. Next base: position 477 of record JAKQFZ010000164.1, on the reverse strand, counting down.
TCGCGATGGAGACCTGGATATGATAGTCGCGGCGAATTTCCACGAAGGAACAACACATCTAACGTGGTACAACTATTTCGAGAACATAGGCACGCCTTCTGCTCACAGCTTTCTTCTGCGCGAAGTCCATTGTCTGAACGTGCCCAGTTTCGGAATTGATGATGTACCCGTGTTCTTCGATTTGGACGATGACGGAGATGAAGATCTTCTCGTCGGGAGTGGTTTTGGCGGCATTAGATGCTTCATGAACAATGATAGTCATCTCGATGTGACTCCGAAACGTCTTACTGTCACAACCGGTACTGCTGTAGGTTTCACAGTGAACGGAAACGTCGGTGATGTAACCTGGGCATTTGCTCGTAACTCGAGCGGAGCCCCGGATATCATCCCTAACGACACCGAATGCCTGTACACCGCCGGCGCCACATCAGGTGTCATTGATGTGATCGAGGTCAGGGACTCTACTGGTAAGGTCGG
>JAKQFZ010000537.1 GCA_029558215.1 Candidatus Omnitrophota bacterium | reverse complement strand
AGTTCCTCGACTACGGCCGGTCCAAACCCATCATCAGCAAAGAGCGGATTTCCGCACCCGCAGATTACGATCTCCTGGAACAGCATGCGCAGGGCACTCTCACTGGACGAGCTTCTGGGCGACAATCTTCTTGCTCTCGTCAACTACCAGCATGTGGGTAGCGCAGGACACACAGGGGTCATATGCACGCATGATGACCTCGGCAAGCTGCCATGGTGCTCCCTCGAGAGCCCGACTGCAGGTCGGGAAGTTCCATGTGGTCGGAACAAGAAGGGTGTACTCCTGAACTTTTCCATCCTTGACGCGGGCAAGGTGAACATCACAACCACGTGGTGCTTCGTTGGCGTTCCATCCAAGGCTGCCGTCACCCTGTGGGATCTCGTCTGCAAGTACTGAACCATTGCAGTCAAGTGCATCACAGGCTTCGATCATGGTGTACAGACAGTCCGGGTACTCCATCTGCCGTGCAATCTGCAGACCCATGGCACCTTTGCGGTCATAGTTCTTAAACTGGACCAGACGGGCACGGGGACCGACTTCGACCGGCTGACCATCATAGAGCGGGACTGAAGTACAGGCCTGCATCTGTGGCCAGGTCTTGGTTCCGACCTTGGTGGTTCCACCAACCGGGTAGTCTGCATCTTCAAGGCTGACTTCGAGTTCTCCCTGGTACCAATTATATGGTGAGACATCAGTCCACCGGTCCGGGTCCCACTTGGGTTCAAAGTCAAGGCTTGAGCTGTCAAATACAGGGTCAACTGCCATGTATCCCTGGTCGTGGTATCCGAACTTCTCCGGAATCTCGACTTCGGTCTTACCAACGGTAACAGTGCTCCGGTTCTCCCAGTTCTTGAACACTGCATTCATGAATTCCATCTGGGCGATGGCAAGGGGAAGGGCCTCCTTTGCAAGATCGTAGATCTTCTGTTTTGCCTGTGGAGAAATATTGTAGAACATACCTCCGACACGGGGGTTGCTCGGGTGAATGGCTTCTCCACCTGCGATCTCGCCGACAGTCTGCCCGACCTCACGGAGCTTCTGAATCCGCTTTGCAACGGTTCTGACTGGCTCTTCAGAGGTGAACGGGTTGATCTTGGTGTCAGTTCCTGGGATGTACATATCCGGAAGAACTAATATATCGTGCAGAGCAATGCTGTGCAGCCTGTTGGCACACTGAAGAATTGTTCTGAGCAGATATGCATCCTGTGGGATTTCACAGCCGATCGATGCTTCCATAGCGCCGACGCCTGCGAG
>JAKQFZ010000532.1 GCA_029558215.1 Candidatus Omnitrophota bacterium | reverse complement strand
CAGCGATTTCCTCCAAGGCAGAACGCCTCTCTTGGTCTTGTGAAAGGTCACAGCTATCACAACGTAGAAGAGCGACATGGAGAGGCTTGTTGCCAGAGCCAATCCAACATATCCCATCAGCCGCATGAAGACTATGTTCAGTGCGACGTTGACGACAAGACATCCGGATGTAAGAATCAACTGGAGCGCTGCCTTCTTGTGAATGTAGAACGCGTTCTGAATCGGACGGCCGATAGCGTATGCAAGGGCTCCCAGAGCGTAAAAGCGCCATGCACGAGTGACTCCTTGCACCGACTCTTGGTTGAACATTCCTCTTTCAAAGAGCACGGAGATCATGTCTGACCCGAGCAGGAGTACCGCGAAGACATAGGGGAAAAACACCAGCACCATGAAGCGGATATTCAAACTCAGGGCATGATCAAAGCGTTCTGAATCCTTTGCGGATGCCTGTCGAGCCATAAGGGGCAGAAGAGCCATGCAGAAGCCGCTGCCCAAAAGGGCATTGACCATCATCTCCGCGTTGCTGGCGTGATTGATATACGAGATGCTGCTTTCCGGAAGCGATGAAGCAAGCCATCGATCTATGGTGGTGTTGATCTGCATGACTGCTGAACTGACCATGTACATCAGAAAAAGTTTGGATGCCTCCACAACTCTGCTCGAAACGCCAATGTGGAAGAACCGAAAGGCTCCTTCTTTCCAAAGAAAGGGGATCATGAAGAGAACTTCTGCAAGGTAATTGAGGGTCACGGCAAGTGCGGCGGCATGAATTCCATAGGCAGGCTTCAGGGCAATCAGAGAGATGATTCCCACTATGAGTCCGACGATCTGAGTGATCGTCATGACCGCGAAGCGCTCAAGGCACTGAAAGAGCGAGCGCAGACAAGCGGAAACTGAAGCCAAGATCATGCTGGGCCCTGCGATATAGAACAATTGGGTGCATATCTGTCTGGTTTCCGGAGAAAAGCCGGAAGCAAGTGGGGCTACGACTCTTCCATAAAACACGGCCACGCCCAAAAAGGCGAGCGTCAGAATCAGAGTTACCGAGACGACCATTGTCCACGCCATTCGCCAGGCATCCTCTCTCTTGCCTTGGAAGAGCAGATCCGCGAACAAGGGCAGGAGTGCGGGAGCCGCTGAGTTGGTCATGACATTGGCGATCAGGGAAGGGAGCAAGAGGGCAAACACATAGGCATCATTCTGGGACGTTGTTCCAAAGAAGGAGGCCAAGATCGCCAGTTTCACGTATGCAAGAATCTTCAGGGCAAAGGTTCCACCCGTCAGCAGTAAGGTCTGAGCAGCCAGCCTGCGCCTGGACATTTGGGTGTTGAGAGGAGTATTCATTGGACTTCCTGAATGGCCTCTTCAGGAGAAGGTTTTGTGAAAGGTTCTTCCTGGCTGATGCGTCTGAGTACGAGACCGCATCCCGAGAGTACCAGAAGTGGGGTGATGAGCGTTCCCCATTGGAATGCCTGATAGGTGAGCCCCGTTCCCAGCATGGCCACAAGACCGACAAACAGGGAACGTCCAAGTGCACCGAGTTCACCAAATTGATCGGGCTTTCGGTAAAGAGGCCAGATTGAGCCCAGACACGTCCAGAGAAACCCAGCTACGCCCAGGAATCCCCACAGTCCAAGTTCTGAAGCATAGGTGAAAAAAGTGTTATGGCTTCCCGGGTTTTGAAGATACCGTTTCGTGCCGATAAACACCTTGTCATACTCCATCGAATAGTGACTGAAATTGTTAAGGCCGATACCCAGGATAGGATTATCCTTGATGATGTACAACGCCTTCTTGTAGACATAGAAGCGATGGAAGATGTTGTGCTGTGCTTCGGCACTCTTCAGTACGGGCGAGATGTAATGTGAGAATATCGGTGAGAAGTAAATTGCGAGGCCGAAGAGACCAAGCAATGCCAACGCTCTTTTGCGGCGCACGAGCAGCAGTCCCATGACAACGACTCCGAGCCATGCTGAGCGTGTGAAGGTCAGTAGAATGACGGCCAGATACGTGATCAGTAGCGCCAACCAAGTCAAGCGTTTGAAAGCAGTTGTCGCTTGTCGGAAATAAACCGAAGCGATGGACAGACAAAAGAGAAGATAGGTGCCCAGAACCTGGGGGTTCTCCAGAGAACTCGCCAAGCGGTATTGACCTTCCCGCATCCGAAAGTCTTTCCAGAAGGGGTTGACTCCCAAGACCATTTCGTAAACTGCGAAAAACACGACAAACAGGCTTGCCACGATCATGGCTTTGAACACTCGTTCAACGTGTTTTTGAGTGCGTGCGTACGCGGCAAAAATCGTGTAACAAAGTGCCGCAGCAACAAAAGGGATGTATCGCTGAAGAAACGCCTCCTTAAACACCAGGGCTCGTGCCAATGCCACAGTGGTTGCCAATATCCAGACAAAGAGCCACTTATGAGCCGGACTTGCAGGCGGGCGAACTCGAAGGCAGTACATCCAGTAGAAACACAAGGCCAAGAGTAGAAATGGAAAGTAGGCTCTCGTGAAATCCAGACCGATCGGAAGCACGACGGCTGGCGTATAGTACGACCTTGGAATACAAGGCTGAAGCAGTATAAAGCCGAGGAGACAGGCTTCTGCATTCAGAGCCAGTCCAAACAGTGTGCTAAAAGCGAGCACCCCACCGATTGCAGCCAGCGGCTTTGGTGAAGCCACCACGGCCAGGCACGTTGTGACAATCAAGACCACGGCGATCAGAAAGAAGACGGGAATCCTATTTGACTGAGCGGTTTGAGCCGACTGCATCCTAAGGTCTCCTCGTTCTGTTTCCTCTCAATCGCAGTGTTTCAGAATTGTCGCTGACGATAGCATACACCGGCTCAAGCAACAAGGCGTGTACTCCACGAAAAACTTGAGGCCATTCTTGACAATATCCGAGGCGCTATGCTAAGCACGATCTGTCTTTTTGCTTGATGCGAGGAACGGTCTCTGACCGACTGGAAGGGTAAGGATATGACAGGAGAAGGTACGAAGCAGACTTCAGAGCCGAGTCGTATTCGAATGGCAGTGATTCCCGTCGCTGGGGAAGGCACGCGTCTGCGCCCTCTCACTCACACGACGCCCAAAGTTCTTATCAATGTGGCTGGCAAACCCATTCTGGGGCATATCCTGGACAAACTGGAATCCTTGGGCATTGAGGAAGTCGTACTCATTGTCGGCCATCTTGGAAGGCTCATCGTGGAATACGTTCGGGACAAATACCCCTTCAAGACCCACGTTGTTGAGCAGGAAAAGAGGCTGGGTTTGGGTCATGCCGTGTCTCTGGTTCGAGATAAGGTGGGGTCTCAGCCGTTCTTGATTATTCTGGGGGACACGATTTTTGAGGCTGATTTTACAGAAGTTCTGTGTGGGGACATGTCTTATATCGGGGTCAAGGAAGTAGTCGATCCAAGGCGATTTGGCACAGTCGCCCTTCGAGATGGCATTATCAGTCGGATGGTTGAGAAGGCAGAGAATCCCCCTTCGAATCTGGCGATGGTGGGCATATACGCATTGTGCAATGCGCCTCTTCTGTTTGAGTGTCTTGATCATATAATCTCTCACGACATTCGAACCAAGGGGGAATACCAGTTGACTGACGCGATGCAGATGATGATCGAGCGGGGTGAGGTCATGAAGGCTTTTCCCATCGAAGGTTGGTTCGACTGTGGCAAAGCCGAAACGGTCTTGGAGACCAACAGGGCGCTGTTGGAGAGCAGTTCCAATGAAGTCTCGCTGCCCGGTTGCATCGTGATTCCGCCTGTCTATGTAGCGCGGAGTGCGGGGGTTCAGAACTCGATCATCGGTCCCTATGTCACCATTGCAGACAATTCTGTTGTCAATGATTCCGTGATTCGGAATTCGATTATCAATGAAAGCGCTGTAGTCAGAAACATGCTTTTGAAAGAATCCCTGGTAGGCAACAATGCGGTCGTCATCGGACGTCCCATGCGTTTGAACGTCGGGGATTCCTCCGAGATCAGTTTCGAGTGACTGTCAGGCGCTCGAAAAAGTTTTGTCAAGAAAGAGGAGAGTCAATGGCACATCATCTGTTCACTTCTGAGTCGGTCACTGAAGGCCATCCGGACAAGGTCTGCGATCAGATATCCGACGCGATCCTGGATTCCATCATCAAGGACGATCACGATGCCCGAGTCGCCTGTGAAACTCTGGTGACAACGGGTTTGGTGATGATTGCGGGCGAGATCACGACGAGTACCTATGTGGATATTCCGGAAATCGCTCGAAATACGGTCAAACGCATTGGATATACTGATGCCTCTTTTGGGTTTGACTACGAGACCTGCGCCGTTCTGACTTCAATTCATGCACAGTCACCCGATATTGCCATGGGTGTGGACGAGAGCGAGGAGCACCAGCAGGGCGCGGGAGACCAAGGCATGATGTTTGGCTATGCGTGTGATGAAACTGAAGAACTCATGCCGTTGCCCATCACCTTGGCGCACAGACTCACGATGAGACTGGCGAAGGTACGCAAAAAAGGCATTCTGGACTATCTCCGACCAGACGGAAAGTCCCAGGTTACGGTCGAGTATCAGGACGATCAGCCTGTGCGTATCGAAGCCGTCGTCGTGTCAACGCAGCACTGTGACAGTGTCAAGACCAAGAGACTGCACTCCGATGTTCGGGAAGCCATCATTGATGCCACTCTGCCCAAGGAGATGATCGACGCCAAAACGAAAATTTATATCAACCCGACGGGGCGTTTTGTCATCGGTGGTCCCAAGGGAGACACCGGTGTTACCGGTCGCAAGATCATTGTGGATACCTACGGAGGAAAAGGAAGTCACGGTGGCGGATGCTTCTCAGGCAAAGATCCCACAAAGGTGGATCGAAGTGCTTCCTACGCCGCACGCCACGTGGCAAAGAACATTGTCGCCGCAGGACTTGCGAAGCGTTGCGAAGTCCAACTGGCCTACGCCATCGGTGTTGCTGAGCCGGTGTCTGTCATGATTGACACATTGGGCACAGGAACCGTTTCGGATGACACCCTTGTCAAGCAGGTCAGAGAGCACTTTGATCTGACACCGGCTGGAATCATCGCTCGACTGAGACTGCGCAGGCCGATTTACGAGAAGACGGCTTCTTACGGTCACTTTGGAAGGGAAGACAAAGACTTCACTTGGGAGCACACGGACTACGCCGAGATACTGAAGGGCTGAACGAAGCTTCAAGTCTTAGGCTTCGAGCCGCGATGGTCTGAAGCCTTGGCAGGTTTCGGGTGTGTCCGATGTTTCTGCGAAGAATAGATGGGTCGGTGTGGAGTCTCACCCCGGTCAACGAAATAGCGTTGGGTATATCAACAGAGAGGTAAGAATTCTGATGCAACACGATATCAAGGACATCAAGCTTTCCGAGAAGGGAGCAGGAAGAATCTACTGGGCGGAAAAGGACATGCCCGTCTTGCGGATCATTCGAGAGCGCTTTGAGAAGGAGAAGCCCCTCAAGGATGTTGTTATTGCTGCCTGTCTGCATGTGACGACAGAGACGGCGAATCTCATGCGCACCCTGAAGGCCGGTGGCGCCCAAGTCACTTTGTGCGCATCCAATCCTCTTTCCACCCAGGATGATGTTGCCGCCGCACTTGTGGACAAGTTCGAGATCCCTGTCTTTGCCGTCCGTGGAGAAGACAAGAACACCTACTACGATCACATCAATGCCGTGCTTGATCAGAAACCGAATATCACCCTCGATGATGGCGCCGACCTGGTTTCGACGCTGCACTCGGAGCGAACGGAACTTCTTTCTTCCGTCTGTGGAAGCATGGAAGAGACCACGACGGGAGTGGTTCGTCTGCGCAGTATGGAACGCGATGGCGTTCTCAAGTTTCCAGTCATTTCCGTCAATGATGCCATGACCAAGCACATGTTTGACAACCGTTACGGAACGGGGCAGAGCACAGTGGACGGCATCATTCGAGCGACGAACAAACTCTTCTCAGGAGCCATTGTTGTTGTGGCCGGTTATGGCTGGTGCGGCCGCGGTTTCGCCATGAGAGCAAGAGGCTTGGGGGCACAGATTATCGTTACCGAAGTGGATGCTATCAAAGGTCTTGAGGCGCTCATGGATGGCTATCGGGTGATGCCGATGGCTGAAGCGGTTCCGCTTGGAGATATCTTTGTGACGCTTACCGGTGACATTCATGTGCTCCGCAAGGAACATTTTGAGGCGATGAAAGATGGTGCCATTGTCTGCAATTCCGGTCACTTCAACGTCGAGATAGACATCCCCGCCTTGGAGGCCATGTCCAGTGCACCGAAGGAAGTCAGAACCAACGTGCAGGAATACACGCTTTCTGACGGTCGCAGAATCTGTATTCTTGGTGAAGGGCGTCTGGTGAACCTTGCTGCTGCAGAGGGACATCCCGCTTGCGTTATGGATATGTCTTTTGCGAACCAGGCGTTGTGTTCTGAATTTGTGATCAAGAACCAGGCGAAACTGGAATGGCGTGTCTACCCTGTTCCGAAGGAGATTGACCAGGAAGTGGCGCGTCTGAAATTGGCTTCCATGGGAATCTTGATTGATGAGTTGACGCCAGAGCAGATCAAGTATCTGAGTTCCTGGGAAGAGGGGACCTAGGCCATCACAGATTGGTGGAGGTGCCATCGTGCCTGCACGCAAGAAGCGCTGCGACAAGAGTAAGCCGATCCGATTGGGTATCTGGGGTTTGGGGCGCGGGATGAGTTTCTTCAGATCTTGCCAGGCTCTGAACATCCAGGTTGTCGCAGGATGTGACTACAATGAGCACATGCGGAAGCGATTCCTGGAGCACTGCCCCAACGCGTATGCGACTACAGATTCTGAGCAGTTTCTCAAGCAGGATATGGACGCCGTGCTTGTCGCAACGTTCTGTCCCGCCCATGCGGGCGATTCGATCCGCTGTCTGGATGCTGGCAAGCACGTCTTGTCCGAAGTGACCGCGTTTCATACGATGGCGGAAGGTGTCGAACTGGTAGAAGCCGTGGAGCGCACCGGCCTTGTCTACAACCTCGCGGAGAACTATCCCTTTGGCAAGCCCATGATGTATCTGAGCAGCAGATGGAAGGAAGGGCTGTTTGGCGATCTGATGTACGCCGAGTGTGAATACGTCCATGAGTGCCGCACTCTCGCTTACACTTACATTGACGGGGTGCCCATTGTTCCGGGCAACACAGTTCACAACTGGCGAAGTTGGATTCACTTCCATTACTACAACACGCATTCGATGGGGCCGGTGATGATCATCGGGAACGCCCGTCCCACAAAGGTTGTCTCTCTCCCTGGTCGGGTTCGACTACCAGGTTATTTGATGAAATCGGAGAGGGGGATGTCCGGCATCGCCCCGTCGCTTATTTCTTTTGAGAATGGCGTTGTCATGCGTAACTTGATGGGAGCGACGACCAACGACACACACATTCAGCGCTTCTGGGGGACTCTCGGTTCCGCCGAGTTTGTGGATGGGGAAATGCGCTTCCGACTGGGTGCGAGCGGGCATTCACCAAAATTGCCAGTAGAGGTGAAATGGCCTGAACAGGGCGAACTGGCAGACCTTGCGGGTCATGGGGGTGGTGATTTCTGGGTGCTCTACTACTTCGCCCGCCAGATTCAGACAGGGGAGCCTGCTCCTTTTGACGTCTATGCTGCTGCGGACTGCACGATTCCTGGAATTCTGGCCTACCGGTCTTCGGTTGAAGAGGGAAGAGCCTTTGATGTTCCTGATTTCCGCAAGAAGTCTGTGCGAAATGAATATCGCAATGACAATTTTGCACAACAAAGATACAACGTCGCAAAAGGCTGTTTCCCCAAGAACGCCGATCCTTCTCTGACGGGTCAGTTCTCGACGATCATGCGTGACCTTATCAACCTTGCGACGGAGTACCGAGCCTTTGTGGAATGGGAGAAGGTCATTGGCGATGTGAAAGAACCGGTCAAGGTAATTGAATTGGCAGACAAAGCCATCGCCGTCCATCCTCAACTTGTCAGTGCTATGAAGGCTGCCCGTCAACTTGCCGATGCGTATCCCAGGAGCGATGGCGCTCAGGTGCTCAACGAGATGCTCGAACTTGCCGAGGAACCAGTCACGACAGCCCCAGGCTTTCTGAGAGCACTGAAGAGAAGACGCGAAAGCCTTGCGAAGAGGTTCGGCAAGTAGGTTCGGTGTTTCCGCAGTCCATCTGTTTCGGGCTGCTCAGTGTCCGAGGATTCTTCCCAGGCGGCTTCGGATTCTTTGAAGCAGAGACTTGCGAGCGCTTTGTTGCTGGCTCGCGGATCCGAAGAAGTCTTGCGCCATCGCGCGATAGCGCGCCAGAGTTTCCGAAAGCATAGTTCGATCACATTCTTCGAGAGTCATATTGGCGATTCTGTCCTGTACCGTGTTGAGAATCCCCTCGACCCGCTCTCGTGAGTTGAGGACGAGATTGGCGCACCCTCGGCATTCGTTGCGGACGTTCCCCTGAAGAAGATTCTCTCGCAGTCGGAGCCGCTCAGGGGAGTTGACGACGTCTCGAAACGAGTGAGTGAATGCGCTGGTACAGGGTTGTCTCCACAGATAGCAGCATAGTTCGGTTTCCCCGGTACGCTCGATACACATGACATTCCAGAGTTCGTGACAACCGAAGGGACCTCCCTCTTGGGGCAGGGGTTCGTAGACCCACGGCATAATCTTCTGAGGAAGGTGATCAACGAGTACCCCCAGCCTGGCTCCCTCTTGTCTTGCCAACTC
>JAKQFZ010000531.1 GCA_029558215.1 Candidatus Omnitrophota bacterium | reverse complement strand
GATGATGGCATTCCGAGTATTGTTTGGCATGGAAGGGTCCGGAAATGACTGAAGATCATTCTGAACTCAGCCTGTGCCCAAACTGCGGCAAAGAAAACCTGCCAATGGCGACCCGTTGCGTGCACTGCGGATCCGCGATGGAGTTTCTCTTTACCATTTCCGGACAGACGCAACTGCCTGATGAAGAATCTGAAGATTCCCTGCCAGACATCATTGAAGAAATCCGTAATGATCCTGCGCTGCAAGTGCCGACAGAACCTGAGCCAAACCCCGAGGCTCAGCCAGTTGGCCAAGGCGATGAACCAACCCTCCCTGAGGACCAGATGCCTGATTGGCTTGCAAAGGTACGGGAACGTGCTCAAGGGGAAGAAGACGCAATCGGCGGCCTGGTAAGCGGTACCATCGCCATGGATGCTGCCCGTAGCGAGGAAGGCACGGCTGGGGTGGAAGGCGAATTCAACGCCTGGATCAACCGCATCCGTGAGCAAAGCCAGCAGGAAACCAGCGCCCGGGCTCGCCAGCTCCCCAGCGAAAATGAGGACTCTGACCAGACGCCCGAATGGCTTCAGCGCATCCGCGCTCTTCGACCCCGACCTGAAGATGAAATTACGCACGAAATCAAGACAACCCCCACCTACCTGGATGATCTCCCACGCGAGTGGACGGACGAGGCTCTACAGGAGTTACGCCGACAAGCTCTGGAGGAAGAACGCGAGCAGGGAACAGAACCACTCCCCGATGCCGGCTTGACTGCAAAAAACGAGGAACTTCCAACTGAACCAGGGTTAGAAGAACCGAATGTGGCTGCTCTGGAAGAACCCCTTTTAGGCGAAACTGAATTCCACAACATCCCGGAAGACGAAGAAGAGTTCCTTGAGCCTGTTCCAGCGGTGGATCTGAGCCTGCAACCGGACGTGGAAGCAGAAAAATCCGCAGAGGAAGCGGTTGAGCACGAACTTGTGGCTGAAGAGGTTGAAAAACCCAACGAAGTGGTCGAGCAAGAAATTCTGCAACAAGAATCCATTCAGGCAAACGAACCTATCGTAGCGGAACCTCCCGTTGAACCTGAGGTTACCGAAACGCCGAAACAACTCCCTCTGCTTGAGGAAGAATCGGAGTTACATCCTGACGAACCGGAGCAGGAATCTGAGGAAGAGGAACAGCCTGAAGATAGTGCCGCTGTACCACCGGATCTGCTGCTCCTGCGCGACCAGCAGGATCGCGCCAACCTGCTTGCCTCTCTGATCGAGCAGGAAGGACGCGTCACTGCCGGCAAGCAAGTCATCCGCAAGCCTTCGGGCAGAGCAGGTCG
>JAKQFZ010000517.1 GCA_029558215.1 Candidatus Omnitrophota bacterium | reverse complement strand
TGACCTGCTTGGTTCGAGTCGAAGAATATGGTCTAGGAGTCTGGAGAGTTGCAGTCTGTCTTCCGTAGAAGAGCAGGTTCTGGGAATCCGTCGCTCCGGAGACGTGCCTGGGGCGATCATCCCCAGTCTATACTTCAACTTTCTGAAAAGAAAGAATCCGGAGCCCTTGAAACCGGTGTTCTCTCACAATGCGCAGGATATTTTGTCTCTGGCTCTGTTGACGTGGAGGGTCTCAGAGATGCTCGCGAATCCCCTTGAGGTGGACATGCCACCGATGGACTTGTTCTCAGTAGGCCGTTTGATGGAACAGGCGCAGAGTGACGATGTGGCGCTTGCCTGTTACGAGCGGGTCAGGCAGAGCCATCCAGGCACCAAGGCGGCAAGACTGGCTCGCCTGAATCTGGCAGTTCTACACAAAAGACTCCGCCGATGGGACAAGTGTGTGCCACTTTGGAAAGAAGCGTTTCAGGATTCCAAAGAGGGTGTTCCCTATCGGCTCTATCGTGACTGTGCCATTTATCTCGAACATGTGAAGCGACAACACAAGAATGCCATTGCCGTTGTCCAGGAGGCTTTGGATCGTCTGGAACTCGACATCCAGCTGGGTAGACCTGCAACGATGGTGGGTTCTCGGGACTCTTACGCGGTCAGAGCGGATTTCCTTCACCGACTGCTCCGGCTGACGCGAAAGCGGGATAAGCAACCAGGTACCCCGTTGGACGAAGGTCGAGACGAAGACATTTCTCAGAAGTCCGATATGGATGATTTCGATTCGGATGAGCAAACCGAATGACATATTGAATCAGGGAGATCCGATGAGTCAGGTTAAGACAATTGAATGGAAAGACGGTGCTATTGTACTGCCGGATCAGACACTCCTTCCAGAGCGTCTGGAGATGCTTCGATGCGAGAAGATTCAGCAGATTTGGGAAGCGATCAAGATGCTTCGGGTTCGAGGTGCTCCGGCATTGGGTGTTGCTGCGGCGTATGCCGTGGTATTGGGTTTGAAGGAGTTTGCGGGGAGTGCCCGAGAGGAGTTTGACCGACAGATGAATCAAGTCTGCGACTACATCGCGACTTCCAGACCTACCGCGGTCAACCTTTTCTGGGCGCTGGAGCGAATGAAGCGTTTCCGTCAGACGCTCGCTGAGCAGCCTACCCAGCTCGTTTGGGAAGCGTTGCTTGAGGAAGCACGTCGGATTCATCAAGAAGACGAACAAACCTGCCAAGCCATAGGAGATCATGGACAGACGCTTCTTCCGAATCCGGCGACTGTCATCACGCACTGCAACGCGGGAGCCTTGGCAACAGCAGGAATCGGAACGGCGCTTGGGGTCATTTATGCAGCGCAGCAGGTTGGCAAGAAGGTGCGAGTGTACTCGGATGAAACGCGACCGCTGCTGCAGGGCGCAAGACTTACCGCCTGGGAACTCATACAAAACGGCGTTGAGGTCATCACGATCTGCGACAACATGGCGGCTGTGGTGTTGAAGACAAAGAGTGTGGATTGCGTCATTGTAGGAGCAGATCGAATTGCAGCCAACGGCGATACGGCAAACAAGATTGGCACCTATGGGCTCTCAATCCTGGCAAAGCATCATGGGGCGCCGTTCTATGTCGCAGCACCTCTTTCGACGATTGACCGAAGCCTCTCGAATGGCGCTCAGATTCCAATTGAAGAACGGGATCCGGATGAGATCCGCCGCGGCTTCGGGAGACTGACTGCGCCACCCAACGTTCAGGTTTTCAATCCGGCATTTGACGTGACCCCTGCGGAGAATGTCTCAGCGATCATCACAGAAAAGGGGATTCTTCGCGCTCCGTACGAACGTTCAATCGCGGAGGCGTTCAAGGGCAGGGAGTGACGATCCTGGGATCGCACTGATCCAAATTCCCTGTGCCAGTTTCTGATGGCTATCGCAGATTCTTCGCTGGAATTCGTTTGCAATAGCAGTCACTTCGAATAATACTATCAGAAACGTTGCAAGACCGGCTGTGATGTAGTTTCGTCTCAGTCGGAGAAGGAAGCTTGGAGATCGTGTTCGGCTCGCGAGGAAACAAAGGACGCAGACAGACGCAACTGGTTCAGGCGCAGCTCGATCGGCTGTCGCGGCTGGGGCTTCACGCCCGTTCCGTCGTCGAGGGAACGCTCATGGGTTTGCATCGTTCCCATCAGAAGGGCTGGAACGTCGAGTTTGCCGGTTTTCGGGAGTATGCTCCGGGGGATGACCCGCGACACATTGACTGGAAGGTTCTTGGAAGGACGGACAAACTCTTCCTCAAGGAATATGAAGAGGAAACCAACCTTCGTGCTTATCTGGTTCTGGATCGCTCCAATTCGATGAATTATGGCTCCAAGGATGCTACCAAGTTCGAATATGGGGTGGCCTTGGCCTCAGCACTCGCGTATCTTTTTATCCGACAGGGAGACGCAGTCAGTATGGCCACCTTTGACAATCAGATTCGCGATTATCTTCCACCTCGATCATCACCCGACCACTTGCAGAGAGTCTGGAGACTTTTGGAGTCGCTGTCTCCTGCTGATGTGACGAATGTCGGCGATCCATTGAAGGAACTGGCGGGTCGTGTTCGTCGTCGAGGACTTCTCTGTCTCATTTCCGATCTTTTGGCGGATCCGGTTGAAGTGCTTCGGGCTTTGGCACATTTCAGATACAAACATTTCGAGGTCATTGTCTTCCACATCCTGGATCAGCAGGAGTTGGAGTTTGACCTGAAAGGGCGTATTCGATTTCTTGACCTTGAGACGCAACGTCTTGTGGAGACTTCGGCCAGAGGGGTTCGGAACATCTACCTCGAACAATTTCAGGCGTTTCTCGATCGGGTGCGTTCCGACTGCTTTGAGCAACAAGTGGATTACGCTCTGATGAGAACTGACGAGCCTCTGGAACTCGCGCTACACAAGTATCTGGTGCGGCGGCTGGCGCGGCATTGATTACATCGAACGACTTCTTCGGACTGACGCTTTCCGAAGAGTTACGAAAGACATCTGGAAGATGAGCATGGGTGTATCCTTTCTGAATCCATTGTTGTTCGCTCTGGCGGCGCTGGTGACGCTGCCGATCATCGCCCACCTGATTCAGCGGCGACGTGGCCGGGATATGTTCTTCCCAACAGTCCGGTTCCTGATGGTGGCACAAGAGGAGTACCGCAAACGTGTCCGACTGCAGAATCGGCACCTGCTTTACCTGAGGGCAAGTGCTTTTGTCGTGCTGACCTTCGCCCTGACGCAGCCGGTCATCAGAGTTGCCAAGACTGAGCTGGCTTCGGCGTCGTCCCGCACCAGTGCAGTCATCCTGCTTGACACTTCCTACAGCATGGGGGCTAACGACAACGGTGTGGTTCGTATGGACCGAGCCAAACAGATGGTGAAAGACACGTTGCGCATCTTCCGGGAAGGGGATCAGGTTGCTCTGATCACCCTGTCCGGCCGAGGAAATGAAGTTCTTGTTCCCCTGACGCCGCTCTCTGGGCTGTTGGAAGAGCGCATAGAAAGCGTTCAGACGAGTTCTTTCTCCTGTGATATCTCAGGAGGTTTGATGCAGGCTGAAGGTCTGCTCAAGGATGCGGGTGACGATCTGAAAGAGGTCTACCTGATTTCAGACCTTCAGCAAGTTGCGGCACAAAACATCAAGGAAAGTTCTCCGACTGGCAGCAAGCCCATCAACCTGCATGTTCTCTCCGTGGGGCCTGGTGATGCGGCAAACACTGCGGTCGTGGATTTGACCAACAACCCAGCTGTGGTGCCCGAAGGAGGAAAGGCCACTCTTCGCGCTCTGGTCAGACATTTTGGGACTGAGCCTCAGAGAAGGGTGCTCACGCAATTGGTTTCGGGACCGGGACAGACGGACAAGAGAAACGTGGACTTGAATCCCAATGTCCCTGAAGCGGTCTTGTTCAGCAAGACGTACACAGCAACTGGGCTGCAGACGGAAAAGGCAACCGTGGAGTCGGACATCCTTGCCGTTGACAATGAGCGCTATCTTGTGGTTCCCGTTGCACAGCGCTCCGAGGCGCTTGTTCTGGACGGTCGTCCAGGCGCGACCGATGGGCGGGGAGCGTCTTTCTTTGTCGTCAAGGCATTGGAGGCCTGTGGTTTGGGAAGCGCCAAACGAGGTTCTGCCGCCTTTGATCTTCGAACAATGCCCGTGGCGGGCGATGTGCCTCCGATGGATTTCCGACGGTATCCCCTGGTCATTGTTTGCGATGTCAAAGGATTTACCGCGGATGCGGCGCGGGCACTGGTGTCTTTTGTTGAGAGTGGTGGCGCACTGTTGATCTTCTTGGGTCCCAATACCGAACCGAGTAATATCAACAGAACTCTCGTGCCGAAACTGCTTCCCTATCCTCTGGTGGGTATGAAGAAGATGATCGGTCAGGATTCCCAAGTCTCTTACTACTTCAAGACGGTTGACTTTCAGAGTCCAGTGTTCGAACTGTTCGCCGATTTGCAGAACGGTGACATCACGCTGGCACGCTTCAGCAACTATCAGGTCATCAAAGCGGATGAGGCCAAGACCAGTTCGCATCCCAATGCGAACGACGATGAAGGCTTTGCTCGTGCGTCCGTTCTGGCTGCATTTGACTCCAAGGATCCGGCAGTGATCTCTGTTGACCTTGGTCGCGGACGCGCTTTATTTTGTGCATCTTCTCCAGACAAGGTTTGGACAGATCTGCCACTGAAATCGATCTTCGTTCCAGTCATTGGCGAGATGGTCTCTCACCTCACGGCGGCGGGAGACCGAGGCTTTTCCTTCAAGCCGGGAGATCCGGTTCCCATCACCGTTCGTCTTCGGGAACTGGCAAAGCAGCCTGTCATGCTCACCGTTCTGGCGCCTGACGGGCAGGATTACACTGTTGCTGCAACACCCACTGGTTCGAGTGCGCGGGGTTTCTTCATCCAGACCGAAGCACCCGGATTCTATCGGGTCTCTTTGCCCACCTCAATGAAGGATGCTGAGGTCTCACCCTCTGTGTTCTGCGTGAACTTGGATACCGTAGAATCCGATCTGACGACATTTGAGCGAAAGAGCCTGGATGCTGCGCTTGCTGGCCGCTTCAAAGTCGAGTACCTGCAACCATCACCCTTTGTGGGCGAGCGTTTGGCCAAGGCTCGCGAAGGCGTAGGACTGTGGAACTATCTTCTCTTGCTGCTCTGGGGCGTGGTGATGGCTGAGACGATCTACGCCAATCGGCTTACCCAGTCGTAGTATGCGTTTCCAATTGAGACCCCCCGAGTGTTTTGATGACCTTCAGTGCTTGGGTTGGCTACGTCCTACGGCGGCCGCAAGAAGGCAGATGGACATCAGCGCCAGTGCTGCAACACTGATCCATAGACCCATCAGGAACGACTGCGGTCTGTAGAATATCCAAACTTCACTCCGTCCCTCTGGAACTCGGAGTGTCATGAATCCTTGCTCATCGGCAGATATCTCGGTTGGTGTGTCGTTGAGCATCGCTCTCCATCCAGGGTAGGCGAGTTGTGCGATGCGCACGACCGTCTCACTCGCAGCGTAGACAGAGAATCGGTATTCGTTGAACTTTGGCCTTTTCCACCTGATCTGAGCGCCTTCTCCCTGAACTCTTGGCGGACAATTCGCTCGCTCATAGACATCAAAACGTGTCCCACTGAAAACCCGTTTCATGGTGGGGCTGTCCAGTGTCCGTCGCGTCAGAACATACTTGACGTTGAATGCATCCAACAGGGCATCCGAAATCCTCTCAAGGTTGAACTCATCGCGAAAGTCAGATGGAGACTGACCTTGTGAAACCTTGAACATCTCCGCATAGGTACCGAGGCTGAGGGGATCATAACCGCAGAGGTTCTCTTTCCGAAAGACAGCGAACGCTTCGGGGTAGGGAACATCATTCATTGTGGCGATGCGCCAATAATCCTCCCACGTTTCAGGGTAAAGATATCGAATTTCGTTGGTCTCCTCATAGAGACCTTCGGGTCTGGAGAAAGTTTGATACTTCAAACCGAAGTTCCACAAATCTGTGAATACCAATACCAGCAGTAGTCCAACAGCCGCATGTTTGCTCCAATATCTTCGCCAGACTCCGAGCAAAATCACGACCGCACAAAGCAGATGGAATGCCGTGTTCGTCAAGGAGCGACTCGCCGCTACCGTGAATCGCGTTTGTGCTTGCTGAACCTCAGGAATCGCTCTGAATGGCCAGATCAAAAGGGAACCTAAGAGAATGACACCGATCACGAGAGCGAGTCCTTGCACAAGATGCCGATCTGTGACTCGATCAGAGGTCTTGGGCGCACTCAACAAAGTCAGAAGCACGTCCAGACCTCGCGCTCCGAGAAGGCATAAGCCCAGCACCGCAAACGGCAGAAACTTGGCAGGTGCGCGAAAGGATGAAAACCCTGGAAGCTGAAATACCAAGTGATAGAGCGGATTCTGTCTTCCAAGCGCCAGGAACACAGAGACAGCGACGACACACCAAAGCGGAACAAAGAACCTTCGCCGTTGCGTGCGTTCAACCCCCATCCTTCTCGCGAGAGGCAGCGCAACGAGTGCGAGCAGAAACAGGAGCGTACTCATGTACGCACAAGACCAGTAGTACCACCGATGCCAGAAAGTTCCTTCGGCATGTGTTCCCAGGAATTCTGGAAAGACCATGCCGAGAAGTCCCTGCAGGGAAAAAGAGAACTCTGTGGCCTGTTCGAAGGAGAGTGTTCCCCGACTTGAAAGACGCATGTACTCAAGAGTTGGAAAAAGTTGCGCCGCGCACAGACAGAAGGCAATCGCCAAGGCAGCAAACCACAGACAAAGTGTTTTGACCAGTTGCCTGATGTCAGATTGCTGTGAGCAGACGAGCAGAGTGATCCAGAGCGTGACAAAAAAGAGGGTGTAGAAAGACATTTGAGGATGACCGGACAATACCTGAAAGGACAAGGCAAATGAGGTGGCACACAAGGCGCGAAACCACTTGCCTGACAGGCCACGACTCCAGTCTGTCAGGTTGTATCCCGCAAGGAAGATTGCCGGAATCCAGCAGCTGGAGATGACCGTGAGCATGTTCCCCGCAAAGACGTGGATCAGGAAAAAGCCGTTGAACATGAATGCAATGCAAGCCAGCGTCGCCGAAGCCATCGAAAGCCCGAGTCGTCTGGCCAGAAACCATGTGAACGTGCCCGCCAGCGCCGTGTGAAGAAGCAGGCTCCAGGCATAGAAACGCATGATCGGAAACAGCATCAGAAGGAGATCTATGGGGTAGAGCACCGCCGACTGCATGTTCGCCAGAAGAGGCTTTCCCGCCATGCTATAAGGATTCCACAGGGGGAAATGTCCACTCAGGAGCGTGCGCTTGATCAATATCTTCCACGGGAGAAACTGAACCGCAACATCGCCAAACAGCGGCGCTTCACCGCGAAGGATGATTCGCCAGTAGAAAATGCAGGTCGCACCGAGGCACAACGCGAATATCCCGAACCACCGAACAGGTGCTGGTATCTTACTGGAAGGGCCGTTCATGTCTTTCTTACCTTTGTGGTCTGCAAAACAATAGGATTTACAATAACTCATAAACACAGAACAATACAGAGCCATTCGCATGATCGCTTGAGTGGTTTCATGCAGAATGATATCATTCCTGCCGTTCGGACGATCCAGCGCAGGCAAGGAAGGGTTACGTGTTGTGAGTGCGCGGGGTTGCGCATCCTGGCTGCCGTAGGTTGAAAGAGGTTACGTTGAGATATGACGGAAGTACGGTCTGACATTGATCGCGTTCTGGACGTGTTGCATCAGAAGCAGCGACGCAATATCACCCACTGGGCGCATCTTCCAGCGGAACCAGCTCGTTTTGCCGATCTTCCCCAGGGTTTGTCGGACGAACTTGTTGTCGCTCTAAAGAAGCGCGGTTTCTCCAAACTCTATACACATCAGGCGTCCGCCTTTGAAGCGGTGCGTTCGGGCAAGGACGTGGTGATCGTTACGCCGACGGCTTCCGGGAAGACGTTGTGCTACAACCTGCCTGTGCTTCAAGGTTTGGTGCAGGACGGTGAGAGCCGAGCGCTTTATCTGTTCCCCACCAAGGCTTTGTCGCAGGATCAGATGCTGGAGGTGCATGATCTTTCGGCTCTTCTGGGTCGGGACATCAAGGTCTACACGTTTGATGGTGATACGCCCGCGGGTGCGCGTCGAACCATCCGCGCATCGGGTCACATCGTCATCACCAATCCGGACATGCTTCATACCGGCATTCTTCCGCAGCACACGCATTGGATTCGGCTGTTCGAGAATCTCAAGTATGTGGTCATTGACGAAATCCATCACTATCGGGGCGTCTTTGGGAGCCATCTGGCAAATGTGATCCGAAGGTTAAAACGGATTTGCGAATACTATCACGCCAACCCGACGTTTATCTGCGCTTCGGCGACCATAGCCAATCCGGTTGAGCTGACGGAAAAGATCATCGAGCGTCCGGTGACTCTCATTGATAACAACGGCGCTCCCAAGGGCGAGAGGCATTTTCTGTTCTACAATCCAGACGTGGTGAACGAGGAACTGGGAATTCGGCGGTCGGTGATTTCTGAATCCAGTCGCCTTGCCGCTCGTTTCATTGCCTCAAACATTCAGACAATCTGTTTCGCGCGGAGTCGAATCCGGGTTGAGCTTCTGGCTGCCTATCTGAAGCGCCAGATGCAGAAATTGAGAAAAAGCCCGGACATTGTGAAGGCCTATCGCGGGGGATTTCTGCCTCTGGAACGACGCGCCATCGAAGCGGGTCTTCGCAACGGCAGCGTGTTGGGTGTTGTCAGCACAAACGCCCTTGAACTTGGTATTGATATCGGTCAACTCGACGTTTCGATTCTGTCGGGATATCCCGGATCGATTTCCTCGACCTGGCAGCAAGGGGGGCGTGCTGGGAGACGGCGCGGTACATCCGTAGTTATCCTT
>JAKQFZ010000504.1 GCA_029558215.1 Candidatus Omnitrophota bacterium | reverse complement strand
AGCATGTTGTTGAAGTCGTGAGCCACACCACCGGCCAGCCGGCCGATGGACTCCATCTTCTGAGCTTGTGCCAGTTGATTTTGAAGCCTTTCCTGCTCCTTTTCGGCATGTTTTCGGGCGGTGATATCTCGAAAAGACCATGCACGACCAACCGTCTCATCTCCGATTTTTTGTGGCTGGGAGTATCGTTCGAACACGCGCCCGTCGAGGAAATCGAGCGTGTCGAAACTTGTCGCTTCAGGGCTGGCATAGAGCGCTCTGACTTGGTCGAGAAATTGTTCAGGATGCTTCAGCTGAGACAGAACGGCGGCAAGAAGCGTTGCATCGTCATGCGTCGCCAGGAGTTCATCTGAGAGCCTCCACAACTCGGCAAACTTCCTGTTCCAGAGTGTCACTTTCCCTTCCCTGTTCACAACCAGGATACCATCGGCGGTGGAATCCAGTGAGGCGTTCAGGAGCGACACAGAGTTTCTCAGGGCTTCTTCAGCGCGTTTGCGCTCC
The DNA here is from genome assembly GCA_029558215.1 of Candidatus Omnitrophota bacterium. Taxonomy (GTDB): domain Bacteria; phylum Hinthialibacterota; class Hinthialibacteria; order JAKQFZ01; family JAKQFZ01; genus JAKQFZ01. The sequence continues at coordinate 7,532 of JAKQFZ010000504.1, read as the reverse complement.
GTGATGTCTATCTCAAGACCATCCCATACCACAAGATTTTCAGCGAGTTTTCGAGGTGACGAGGAAGCCATCACCCAACGAACTTCTCCAGACGGTTTCTGGATACGGAACTCCGCTCGAAACGTAGACATTGCGGCCAGGCAGTCCATTTCCCGCCGGAGAAGCATGCCGCGGTCTTCTTCCAACACCTGGTTATAGATAGCGAAGGCGTCACGCATCCCTTCAGCAGCCGTAATCCCATGAAGCTGTTCCACTCCCGCACTCAGATACGTGAAGGTGCGCGCCGCTGTATCCTCACCAACCACCACTTGATAGACCATGCTGTTGGGTATGTTGTCACTTAGCAGTTTCACTCTTTCCTGGCTGTCTCGTAACGCCTCTTCGGCACGCACACGCTCAGTGATATCACGCACGATGGCCAGCATGAGGTTCATGCCTTTGTGTGTGACAAGGCCTGTAGAAATCTCCACCGGATAGAGCGTTCCATCTTTGCGCCGATGCTGTGCTTCGATGGTAACTCTTTGTCCTGGCTCCCACTGCTGCCATTGCTGTAGAATGTCTTGCATCTCTGCCTTGTCAGGATGGCCATTGAATACCGTCAATTGCAACAGTTCTTCTCTCGTGTATCCGGACTGCTGACACGCCATTTGATTGACGTCCAGAATTCTTCCTTCAAGGTCATGGAGATAGATACCTTCCACAGACTGGTCAAAAAGCGAACGGTATTTGCTCTCGCTTTCACGCAGGGCTTGTTCCGCATTTTTGCGTTCGGTGATGTCAATGCCGACAGCCCACGAGTCGCTCTCGGAAAAGGAAAGTTCCATCGGCAGATTCGACCAGAGGATGCATCGTTGCTGTCCCGTCTTGGTTCTGAGGACAGTCTCTTTATTCTTGAAGACTCTGCCGCTTTCCTCCCATTCACGCGTCAACTGATTGCGATAGTCCGGATCGGGATACAAATGTGCGTAGGCTTGAGGATTTCCGAGCACTTCACTTTGGCTGTAGCCGGTAGTTTCTTCGCATGCCCTGTTCCAGAAAGTGAACTGACCCTCTTTGGTGATGGCATCGATCAAGACGGGCAAGTGCATGGCGAGTAGTCGGAAGCGCTCCTCGCTCTGCTTCTGTCTGGTGAGGGCATCTTCCATGTGTCTGTAAACCCCACCAATTCCGAGCGTTGCCACAAGAGACCACAAACCAAACCCGACAAAGGCAAATGCCCAAAAGGTCGTGGACACTGCATAAGCCTCTTCACGAAAGGAGTAGTTCCAGAAACCCGTGCCAACAGCCAGACCCACGCTACCGATGGAAAGCAGACTCAGTGTGATCGAGAGAACACTGCCACGCACTCCGAACAGCGTTGTGGCAACGATGACGAACACGAAGAAGACGATGGCCGTCATTCCAAACAGTCCGTAAGTGAGAAGACCACCCAAACCGAGCAGAAAGAGTATTCCGAGAAGGGAGAAGACACGGATTGAATAGGCCAGGTGATGACGAAAGAGGGTCAAGAGCCAGAAAACCGGGGCAATGCAGACGTGCATCGTCAGCAGAGGAGTCCACGGAGACTCCAGTGCTCTCGCCAGAGAAGAGAGCAGGAAAAGCGGAGAGGTAAGCGCGAGAAAGACCAGCCACAGGTTGACGAGACTGTTTCTTGCCGCGGTGATGTTCGGTTGATCCTTGAGCCACCTTCGGCCAAAGGCAACAGTCATCACGACAGCAACAGATGCGATCACAGATGCAAAAAGCAACACAAGTCGTGCCGGTGTGGCTCGGCTTTCAGCCCAACCGACACCAAACCATTTTACATCAATGCTCTGCCTTTCTTTCTTCGTGATTTGCGCATGACCTCTTCTCACAAGAGCAAGAAGGTCTTTGTCTGTCTTGCGGACCGCCATGCGAAGTTCCCCACGAAAGAAAGGAAGTGAAGAGCGTCGAAAGCCTCTTGCTCCACCCGTCTGATTGAAGTGGTATGAGATCATCGGCTCTTCTGCCACCAGGACGTTGATCTGTCCCTGTCGCAATGCCTCTACCAGAGCTCGGTAGTCACTCAATGGCATGAGATCGGCGCCTGGCACTTCTTGTCGGAGTGATTCCTCGACATTGCCGCCCCGCAGGACACCGACGGTCATCCCTTCCATGTCCATCAAACGGCTCACAGGTCGGGTGTTCTCATCAAAGAAAGCGAAGGCCTGTAGTTCCTGATAGGGCTGGGTGAATGCCAAGAGTTTTGCACGTTCAGGAGTGTATGAAGCCCCATCAGCCACGTCTATTTCACCTCTGAGCAATGCGGGAATGACTTCCGACCACTCGGTCAGCCGAAACTCCACTGAGACCTTAGTTTTCTCAGACCAGAGGCGCCAAAGATCGATATCCCGCCCTGTAGGCTGACCGTTTTCGTCCAGAAACACAACAGGCGGGAAAGCGTTGCCTGTTCCGACAACGATATGTGTTGGCGTGGCGTAAGATGTGGATGGGGGGCACAGAACCGCCAAGAGCAGTCCAACGGTCAGCGGACATCTTCTGGCACAACGAAACAACCGTCGAACAAAAGTCTGGCTCATGGACATCAATGCTGGTGCCCAAACCATCCACAGCAACAGGTTGATTCCTCCGGCAACCGGCAATTCGATGATCTCTCTCGATTTCCAACTGCCGAACGTCTTATTGGAGACTGATCTCATTGGTGCATCCCTATCATCTCAGTCCCATTCTGCCGAGTTCGTGTACAACCCAGTCAGCCAGCTATTTCCAACATACATCTTCATGATAGTATCTGAATGGTTTCCGGACAACAATCCCACCGGAATCGAAAAAGATCTGTCTATTCCTCCTTCAGAATCTCTCGAACTCTCGCTGTCAGAACCTCCGCAGAAAACGGCTTCTGGATGAAATTGACACCCTCTTCAATCACACCGTGCTGCGCGATCACATCTGCCGTGTAGCCGGAAACAAATAGAGACTTCAGACCCGGGTAAAGGGAGAGAAGATTCTTGGTGAGTGCCCTGCCGTTCATCTCCGGCATGATGATGTCGGTGATCAACAGGTGGATATCTCCTGGGTATTCTCTGGCGAGTTGCATGGCTTCCCCAGGAGTGTTGGCGGCCAGCACCGTGTACCCCTGTCTTTTGAGCATCATCGTGATCAATCGGAGTATTGCCTCTTCATCTTCAACAACCAGTATTACCTCGTGACCGGGTTCTGCTTTCGGTGCTTCTCCTTCCGCAAGCAATACCGACTCAGCCTTGTCCACATAACGGGGCAGATAGATGTCGAATGTTGTGCCTTGTCCGACTTCGGTCTTTACCTCAATGAACCCTTGGTTCTGCTTCACAATGCCGTATATCGTAGCAAGTCCCAGTCCGGTTCCTGAACCGACTTCCTTTGTCGTAAAGAACGGCTCAAAGATGTGTTGCAGTGTTTCCGGCGCCATGCCACAGCCAGAGTCGCTCATGGACAAACAAATATACTGACCTGCAACCGCATCCAGGTTCTTGGCACAGTACTGCTCGTCAATGGAAGCATTCCTCGTCTGGATGGTGATCACTCCGACGTCAGAGATAGCATCACGGGCATTGACGCAGAGATTGGCAAGCATCTGGTCAACTTGAGATGGATCCATATTGACCTTCCAGAGATTGGGATCGGGCTTCCAGTTGAGGGTAATGTTCTCCCCGATCAGTCGCTGGAGCATCTTAAGCATTCCGGCCACGGTTTCGTTCAGATCCAGCACCTTGCGCGCGATCGTTTGCTTGCGGGCAAACGCCAGCAGTTGGCGTGTCAAGTCCGCAGAGCGCTGTGCTGCGGTGTGCGCTTCAACAAGCGGAACATACTTAGGATCATGGGAGTCCATCTGAGACAATGCCAGTTCAAGGTTCCCCCCAATGACCATCAACATGTTGTTGAAGTCGTGCGCCACGCCTCCAGCGAGCCTGCCGACAAACTCCATCTTCTGCGCCTGCTGCAGCTGATCTGTCAGCTGAGCCCTTTCCTGCTCCGCCTGTTTGCGCTCGGTGATGTCTTGGATTGTTCCGACGACCATAGGCCTCTGTCCGCTATCGGCTCTCGTCAGACCGCGCACTTCGACCCAGCGTCTGTTTCCCTTTCCCGTGATGACCTCGGCTTCGATCGCGAAAGGTTCTCCGGTTGCCAGACATCTCATCAGCCCGTCCTTAATCGCGGGAAGATACTCGGGACAGTAGTACTTCATGCCCTCGCTGAGGCCCGGACGATAGTCTCGTGATTCCTCAATGATGTCATAGACCCCATCGTTCCAGAAGAGCTCATCGGTTTCAATGTTGGTGATCCATCCGCCGAGACGGGCGACCGTCTGCGTCATTTTCAAAAACGCCTCACTCTTTCGGAGTTCTTCTTCCGCCTGCCTGCGCTCAGTCAAGTCAATCCCAAGACATGTGACATCCACTACAGCACCGCTGGAATCCTTGGTGACAACATTCGACCAGGCGATTCTGCGCCGCTCTCCCGTTCTGACTAGAATGTCGTTTTCATGTGAGGAGTATCCGAGAATATCTTTCGAGTGCATCACTGAATCGAAAACTTCCCGAACTCCCTCCCGCACCTCTTCCGGGATGAACAAATCGAACCAGTTCTTACCAAGGATATCCTCGGCCTCCCAGCCGGTCAGCTGCAGGAAATGCCTGTTGGCAAAAACGATAGCGGCTTCTGGATTCAAGGCGATACCGATTTGGGGTGTCATAACCAAAATGTTTCGCCATTTCTTTTCGGACTCATAGAGTGCATCTTCGGCCAGTTTGCGTGCAGTCAAATCCCGACCAAAGCAGACGAACCGGCCACCGGATTCCTGCAGATAACCGGCAGAGACTTCTACAGGGAAACGGTTCCCATTCTTCATCCGAAGGCGTGTTTCGAATGTCTCCCACTTCTTTGCTATGATACGTTGAGCGCGGTCAGCGGTCTCCTCTGGAGTCTCTTCAGTATCCAGATCTCTAATCCCCATTTCGAGCAACTCTTCTCGGCAATAGCCTGTCATGGTGCAGAAGGCGTCATTGGCTTCGATGATTCGTCCCTGGCGATCAAGTACCCAAAAACCGTCTGGTGCGGTTCTGAGAATTGCCTCTAGATACTGCTCTCGTTCCCGCAGGACTGGCTCCACTCGCTTGCGTTCGGTGATGTCCTCAAATGTTGCATACACCTGGAAAGGCTTTGTATCTCCAGGCTGAAACAGGGGAATCGCCGTAATAGACAGCCAGATGTTGGCTTCCTGATCCGGACGTAAGACCCCCCGCACCACTGGACCTACCTTTTGACACTTTTGCAGTGCCACCATTGCTGGGTGTTCTGATCCCGGCACTGCCGAACCGTCCTCACATATCATCTTCCAGCGGGGATCCATGGACGTTTTGCCCTGCATCTGTTCGAAAGACAATCCAAGAATCCTCTCCGCCGCCGGATTGGCGGAGATGATTTTTCCCTCTGTGTCCTGATAGACCACGCCCTGTGACATAGTTTCGAAGAGGCGACGATGCTTCTCCTCGCTCCTCTGCAGCGCCTCAACGGCGCACTTGTGTTCTGTGATATCTCGAACCGTGGCGAGAAGTCGTTCAACACCGGAAATGCGTATTCTCTGCAGAGTCACTTGTGCCCAGAACAGCTCACCGCCCTTCTTCCTGGCACGCCATTCGAATGAGTTTAGTCCTGCGTTAGCGGCGGACTCATTCATCCGCCGGATCTTGTCCTCACCATATCCTTCATCCACCGCACTCAGGTCTTCGACGGTACAACGGAGCATTTCGTTCTTGTCTGTGTAGCCGTACATAGAAAGCACCGTTTTGTTCACATCCAAAATCGCGCCGGTGGTGATATCCTGAATGAAGAGGGCATCGGCAGATGAGTCAAAGACTGCTCGATACCTCTGCTCACTCTCACGCAGGGCTTCTTCTGTCTGTGTTCTCTCGGTGATGTCCGCAGCAATACTCAGGACAGCAGGCTTACCTTGCCACTCAATGCTTTTTGCCAGCACTTCAAGCGGAAGGGTGCTGCCGTCCCGGCGGAAGTGTTTGACCTCAAATCGGGCTTCGCCATCCCTGGCGATCCTCTCAAAACGCTCTGCAAGCAAAGACTCACTCTCGGGCACATCAAGGTCGTGCAAATTGACACCGAGAAAATCCGCTTCGCTCTGGAATCCATGCAGACTGATCGTCTGCTGGTTGGCAAAGAGAAAGTGCCCGTCGGTATCATGGATGGTGATAGAAGCAGGGGCATCATCGAGCATCTTTCCCAGCAGCCTGATACGCTCTTCGCGTTGTCTCCGCTCTGTCAGATCGCGACCAAAACAGACAAACTGCCCACCGTATTCGGAAACGAAACTGGTGGATACCTCAACCGGAAATAGACTGCCATCCTTTCGACGGTGGGAAGTCTCGAATGTTTCCGTTCCCGCTTGCATGACGCGCCGGATTCTGGCCGCGGTCTCTTCCGAACTCTCTACGGCATCGAGATCATTTATCCTCAGACTAAGAATCTCCTCACGACTGTACCCCGTCATGACACAGTAGGCCTTGTTGGCTTCAATGACTCTTCCTTTTGTGTCAACGACCCAGAATCCGTCCGCAGTCGTCTGCAGAATCGTTTGCAGATAGTCTTCCCTGTCATGCAGAGCCTTCTCGTTTCTTTTTCGCTCAGTGATATCTCGTGCTGCGGCGTAGATGATGTTTCCTTGAGGAACGGAGCGCCATTCGAGCCAGCGATAACTCCCATCTTTATGCCGGTAGCGATTCTCAAAGCTCAGAACCTCTTCTTGCGCGGTGAGTCGGCCAAAAGTTTGCAGTGTGGCTTCCCGATCATCTGGATGAACAAAGTCCATAAACGGCCTATTCTCCAGTTCGGAAACAGAGTAGCCCAGAACCTTCTCCCATTCGCGATTCATTCGAAGGAAATGGCCGTCTGTGTCAACAATGCACAACAAGTCGAGATTGCATTCAAAGAAGTGACTCAGCTCCTGAAATCCGGTCTGCATTCTGTCTGCAGTTGGGGGACGATTGCGGGAGTCCGTCGTTCCGTCGTCTCTGCTCTTGGGTTCAGTAGTCTTGTTGTTCTTGTCTGGTTTTGATCTCATTGTGAGCTCCTTCACAACGCAGGTCATAGGAGCGTTCTTGGATTCCACCTCTGTCAGAACTTGGCGCACTCAAAGAAATTCAGCACGATCCTAATCAAAGGTATCAGGTTCACAGATCAGCCAATGCTCGTATGACGACAAACGGTGGCTCCTTAGCGCGAGCATTCCTCTTCACGCGTCAACTCAGTCTACTGTATCCAATTCACTCATCGTTTTCCAGTGAAAACGGCCGCTGTTGGTATGGGCTCAGTTACGCTGGCGCTACAGCCAGGATATGCTTCGGAAGCAAAGCGGAGTCTTCGGAGCGACGCAACCGAAGCATACCTCCCCCCCCTGCGTTACTGAGCCAGTACCACTCTTAGACCGGGGTTTCAGGAGACCTAGAGAACCGTATCAAGCGCTTCGCGGACTTTGTGTGCCAGATCTTCCATCGAAAACG
>JAKQFZ010000475.1 GCA_029558215.1 Candidatus Omnitrophota bacterium | reverse complement strand
CGACCTGGCATCATTCCTGCCGGTCAATGCGCGATACGTCAGATTTGTTTCAACCCAGTGGTTCAACTCACATCCCGAAGTAACGGAGCTTCAGACCTATGATGCTCCTGGTTCGGTGCTTGCAGGAAGCATGACTTCGCGCATGATCGACATTTCAAGGACAGGCCTTCATACCGTCGCCTGGGATGCGACCGTTCCAGTGGGAACCGGTGTCAAGGTCTTTCTGAGGACTGGTCGCTCCGTGGTTCTAAATGATGAGTGGAGTGCCTGGACTGAGGTTGAGAACAACAAACCTGCTACGTCATTGCCAAAAGGCAACTTCATGCAGTACCGAGTTGACCTGACAGGCAATGGCACTCTGACGCCTGTATTCCATGGCATTGCGATCAACAACAAGTATCGGATGTTCTATACGGGCAACAATGGCACGACGAAACGAATTGTCTCTGCTTCGTCGGTGGACGGTCTCGTATGGGAAACCGAACCCGGAGCGCGGATTGATACCGGCGCAGTCAGTGGTCTGACCGCTGCCTGGGATCCTGATGTTCAGAAGGCTCGTGACGGTTCCTACCTCATGCACCTCGTCGGCGAAGCCGGTGGCGTGACAGGCATCTATCGGGCGTCCTCATCCGATGGAACTGACTGGATTGTTGAACCTCAGCCGTTGTTCACGCCGACGGGCAATATCACCCGTTTGACGTCAGTCCAGTACCTTGCGCTCCTGGATGGGACGTTCAGATTGTACTTCGGTGGTTTGCGGGCAGACGGTTCTACCAAGATCTTCTCGGCGGCTGCGGCTCCGGAAGGACAGTCGGAAGTGGACAACATTCCTCCGACGGTGTCTCTGGATTCACCGAGAGATCAGGATATCCTCATGGGGCAGGTACCCCTTGTTGGTAAGGCGACCGACCGCAACTACCTTGGAACCACCGCGAATTTCTTGGATTACAAGATCGAGATTTCGCGTGGTGGTGGTGCCTACTCTAATCTGAACACGGTTCGAGTTCCCGTGGAGAGTGGCAATCTGTTTGTCTGGGATACGACCCTCTGGCCTGATGGCGTCTATCTGCTTCGGCTCGTTGCTCGTGACACGGCAGGGAACAGCTCCCAGACATTTATCACGGTGAAACTTGATAACGGCGCGCCTCCGATGCCGATCATCACGACTCCGACAACGTACGGAAATCGTGTCAGTGTCACTTCTTCGCCGATTACCGCGGGAGGCTACTCTGATGCTGAGACCGATGTTGAGGTCTACCTGAAGACTCCGAACGGAACCAAGAGTTTTGTTGGAACAGCGCCAACTCTTGGTGGCAGCACTCTGTACAGCGAGACCATTGACACTGCCTGGGGAGGTGGTCCTGGAGTTGACTACATCTCCGCCTCCAACATCGTTCCGGCAGGTATCGGTGATCTGAGTCTTTGGCCGGAATCGGCAACGGAGAATGTTGCACTCACTGCCTCCGTGACGGTCTCTGGTGAGTACAGCGCCTCCTATCCGAAGTCTCGAATCAATGACGGTCAGACGAATCAGTATTGGAACGGGACTCGCGTGAACAACATAGACTGGGCACAGTTGACGTGGCCCTCTCCCAAGAATCTGACAAAGGTCAAGATTCTGTGGTATCCCAGCAGAGGACTCACCGACTACATTCTCGAAGCGCTTGTTGATGGACAGTGGATCCAGGTCAGCAGTGGCAACAATCCGACAAACTGGCAGACTCACGAGTTTGGAGCAGTCAACGCCACCGCAATTCGTTTGTACTCCAACACCGTCTACAGCTATATGGCACTCTACGAGATTGAAGCCTATGAGTTTGCCGGAAGGTATAGGGCGACCAACGTGGCTGCCTCTTCCAATGGTGGGAGTCTGGTGAGGTTCACAAGCCAGTACAACACCTCATCCTGGTCGGCGGCCAATATCATCAACGGTCAGCTCTATGGCAACAGCGGGCAGAGTTGGAGCTCTTCAGGGATTGGTTCTAACGCCACGATGGAATTTGTCATTGACCTTGCTGGAGATGAATCCGTGGATATCAACCGAGTTGTCTTCTACAACTACGGCCAGGGTTCTTCCAACTACTACAGCAAGGACTTTGAGATTCTAGTGTCTGACACGGATTCTGCCAATGAGAGTTTCAGTCTTGTGATTCCCGGCACTCTTGCGAATGTCGAAGGACCTCAGGAGTTTGTCTTCCCCTCGACACAGAAAGCGAAATACGTGCTCTTGCGCATTCTGAGCGGGTATCGAACGGACTACTATGAGCTGGGAGAGTTCGAGGTCTATGCTGCCGGTGCTGTGGGAGAGTTCTACTCCAAAGCACTGGGCGGAAGTGAGATCACCAACTTCAATGTTGCCAAGTGGTTCAGTACGGTTCCTGCCGGAACGTCTTTGTCTCTATTCCTGCGTTCCGGGAACTCTCTACCACCTTCTGACAGCGCCTGGAGCGAATGGGTGCAGATGGATCAGGGTTCCCCCGTTCCTGAGGAACTCAACGCGCAGATGATCCAGTACCGGATCAAGATGACCGCCGACAGCGCGGACAGAAGCCCCATATTCCATGAGATGAACATCTCATCTGTAGGAACCTATGGAACGTGGAGTCTTCCCAATGTGGCGATACAGTCTGGTGTCAATGAGATCACGGCCTTTGCCATTGATCCTGACGACAGAAAGAGCCCCGAGTCGCTGCCGGTTGAGGTATCTCTTGACGTGCTTCAGATTTCCGTTGCGGTCAATCCGACAATGGTCGAGCACGATCGGGATGTCAACGTCGCGATTCAGAATCTTGCCTATAGGACGGGCAAGGATGACCAGAGCAAGGACAAACGCGATCTCAAACAGGCACAGACGTTCATTGCGTACTTCCAGATGCTTGACTCGAACGGTGCAGTTGTCAATGCCAAGCCGGATGGAACGCTTTCGAACGAACTGCTGCAAGTGCCACTCTGGTTTGACGACGCGCTGCCGATGAGTGCAACCCAGGAAGGTGACTTTGTGTGGGATGGTTCTCTGGCCTATCTGAGCAGCCTTTCGCACACTGCTTCTGCGACAACTGGGCTGTCGTGGCACGGTTTCACCGCTGCCGCTTCAACGACCTTTGTTCCCGACATCCACAGTGACATTGTGCAGTATGTCTATCTGGATTCAACTCTGGTTCCACGAGAGATCATGATTGAGTTTGAGACTCTTGGTGGCGACCGTGAGCACCGCGCTTTCTGGGGGCGCGACCTCATCGCCCTTGGAACTCCGAACACGGCTTCCCGACGCAAGTTCGGCGACATGCCGGTCAAGGGTCAGTGGGTAAGGCTGAACATTCCGGCAGTTTCTGTCGGACTGGCTGGTAAGCCGATTGTGGGCATCCGGTACTATGTCCAGGATGGTCGCGCATGGTGGGATCGAACGGCAATGGGTGTTCACAGACAGACGTTGTCATTGGCTCCCAACCAACCTGCCAAGCAGATCGATCTGTTGTGGAACAGCGCGGATAATCCTGCAGGCGACTACGCATTCTACACGTATCTTTCTTTGGGTACTGTTGAGAAGGCCGAAGAGGCTCGCTCTGCGACGATCACAATTGTCCCGAATCGCGACCTGCAGGGCTCCATCATCACGGACAAAGAGAAGTACCGAGTGAACTCACCGGTGTTCATCCAGGCCAAGGTAGACAACAGAAGTGTCAACCTGGACTATCAAGATCTGCAACCTATCGTGACGGTATTCCGTCAGGATGAGCCAAGCCGAATCATCTTCTCAGCAACAAGAACTTTGGGGATTCTGAGTCGGTCTTCGTTGCAGGCTCTGACCTACAACTTCAACACCGGTGACAGCACACCTGGTATGTATGTGGCCAGCCTTCAGGTCAAGGATTCTGCTGGCCAGGATCAGTTCTCGAGTCCCTATCAGACAACATTTGAGCTCGAGAGAGTCAAGCCGGGTGTTGCAGGAACCATTGACTTTGACCCGTCGGGCAAGTCTGACTATCTCTGGGGTGAGACAGCGAATCTCAAGTTCTCTCTGACCAACGTCAGCAATGAGGACTTGAACAATCTGCTTGTTTCGCTCAGTGTTCTGAATGCGACTGGCGACCCAGTTGCGTACAGGCCGATCTATCCAGTGACTCTCGAAGTCTCGTTGACGATCGGTTCGACCACTGAGGAGTCTGGTTGGATCAACTTGGGTGTGCCCGAGTACCTGCCAGGCGCAGTGTATTCAATCTACCTGTTGGCTCAGGAGCCTGGTGATGCTTCGCCGACGGTTCTGGATTCAATTACAATGAAACTGGCGGATACTACGGCGACGCCGACGTACACTCAAGTGTTCACGAGTACGCCGACCAATACACCGACGCAGACTCCGTCTGACACACCGACATTTACTCCAACGAATACGCCGACGGATACACCGACAAATACACCGACGGATACACCCACCAACACACCCACGAACACTCCGACGCAGACACCGACGTATACGCCGACAAGAACGCCAACGCAGACGCCCACGGACACTCCGTCACCAACGCCTACACCAACGAGTGGCTTGGTTATTCTTGATGGCTTTGGCAACGTTCGGGACGGTGCTGGAAACGTACTCTATACTGGTCCATGGTTGAGCGATTTGGCTCAGAGCATCGCGTCCGCTCCCACAGGTGATGGTTACTATATTCTTAATGGCTATGGGGAAGTGCGGCGGTTCACCCTGCCAGGACGGCCGGAGATTCCTGACTTGGGACAGAAACTGCTTCAGTCTAACCTTGCCAGAGACATCGCAGTTGTGGCTCCTGGTGGGTGCGCTACGAGCAACGGTGCCTATATTCTTATAGGAACCGGTCTTGTTCAGACTCTCGGCCCAATCACCAACTACGGTGGAACGATGTTTGGCTCCTATTGGTGGCCACTGGATCTGGGAGTTGATCTCGAAGTGACGAAGACTCAATGTGGTTACTATATGCTGGATGCGATGGGTCGAGTGTACGTCTTTGGCGACGCACTGTGGCACGGCCATGTCGAATTTGACTATGACTTAGCGCGAGACCTTGAACTTGATCCATTGGGGAACGGCTACGTGATCCTTGACGGCTTCGGAGCACTTCATCCCTACGGCGAGGCACCCTTCGTCGATCGCATCAACGAGATTGTTGCAGGTGTTGCTGCGGCAGGGAAACTCGATCTGTATTTCTTCGGGTGGGATATCGCCCGAGCCTTTGAACTGGAGTCGAACGCGAGTGGTCAGGTTACTGGATTCCTTGTTCTTGACGGATATGGTGTTGTTCGACGCCACGAATTGGTGGCGCCCATGTTGTCAAACTCGTCAATTATCACGAGTGTGACATATCCGATCGACATAGCGCGAGACTTGGAAACGGGCAATCAAACTGGTACTTTGCCCAGCGAGTGACGCTGAGGCTTTTGGAGTAGAGACGATTCGATAACGAGTGAGATTGGAGGATCGACATGAGAAGTCCGATCATCTGGCGACTGGTAACCGGTACAGTGGTTCTTGCCGCTGTTGTGCTGGTTTCTTTTGTCTCACCTGCATTTGCAGGTGGTGACGAAGAAGAGTTTCTGATTCAGCACAACGAACGGAAGCATTTCTGGTTCCCACAAGATGCGAGGAGCTTGGGAATGGGCGGGACTTTTGTTGCTGTTCCCGGGGACACGATGAGCGTCTATGGCAACCCAGCGGGTCTTGCTGCCATCGAGAATCTCCAGCTCCGGGCGAGTTATTTCTGGGATAAGGTGAGTGGGAATCTTCCTACGGGAGAGCCTTCACCTCCAGTTCGGCCCTCAGTCGAAGAACGCCTGCATGGTCCCTCTTTTCTCGCTGCAGTGCCAAACCCTTTCTTCCCAGGAGCGGTGGGTCTTGGCTTTGGCAACTACTGGTTTGACGCCGATGATCCGAGTGACACCAGCGGGCATGGTCAGACTTATCTGGCCGCTTACGGATATCCTCTTTTTGACAATCTGTTTCTGGGCTATGGCTTTGGTTTTCTTGGTCAGGAGCAGGATCGTAGGACAAATGTCGCTTTCAAGCAGGTGGGTGGCTCCAGTGACGGGAGACTCTATTCTCATCGTCTGGGTGTTATGTACATGCCTGTGGAGTGCGTTTCACTTGGCGCTATGTTTACCTACGGTCACGGAAGGACTTCGCGGTCTTTGCTGGACGGCGGGCCTGGTTTCAGTGCTGACCACGACTTTTACGAAGGGAGAGTCGGTGCTTCTTGGCAGGTCTTGGAGAAGACCATGTTGGCGGCAGACGTGAAGATCTCTCGCGCAGACATTGACAGTTACCGCTATATCCCCAACGCCATTGATGTTGGCGAGCAGGGCGATGTTTTCGGAGTGGGACTGGGAGTGGAGCAGGGAATCACGGACTGGCTCTGTGTTCGAGGCGGTTACCGATTCCATATTGATGAGTATGATTTTAACTCTGATCTAGGCTCTAACGATAGGATAACCTACCAGGCCGTTTCCTGTGGTGCAGGATTGAAGTGGCGTGGGCTGAACTTGGACTATGGTCTTGAGTACCGAGATATCGGCGACGGCGATTGGATGAATGTGCTGAGTACTGGATGGGGCTTCTAGAGGGATGTGTACTCGCGTTGTTCTTGTCTCTGCCAGACGCGAGTGACAAGAGCGCAACCTCCAAGAGCCTTTTGTGTGTGAATGCGAAC
>JAKQFZ010000469.1 GCA_029558215.1 Candidatus Omnitrophota bacterium | reverse complement strand
ATCGCATGGCGACGTTTGGGAGAGATCATTGGTCAGTATGCCAAGAAGGGGCGACTCATCTATGTTGAGGGTCGCCTTGAAGTCCGGGACTACAAGACTCCGGAGGGAGAGAACCGACGAATCTACGAAGTTGTCGCTGATGACGTCAAGTTTCTCGACCGAGGCGATCGAACTGACCGAGGCGCAAAGGAGGATTCTTCCTCAGAGCCTGCGGAGCCTGATTTCAGTGCTCCCGTTGCCGAAGATGATAATCTTCCCTTCTGATGTTGCCTGAGTTTGATTGGAGGTTTATGACTCGTGATGAAGCGAAAGAGACGAAGTCGGAGGTTCCCTCGACGCAAAGTCTGTCGGTTCTGCGCCAACAAGGTGCTGTACATTGACTTCAAAGACTATCGGCGTCTTCGGGACTTTGTTACGGACAGGGGAAAGATCATGCCACGCCGCATGACTGGCACATGCGCCTCACATCAGAGGATGCTTACTTTGGCCATCAAGCGTGCGCGATTCATCGGTCTGCTTTCCTATATAAGGAAGCCCTGATCTCGGACAGCACCTTCACCAGAGGCACATCCGACTCGGGTGGCCGCCCATGGGAAGGTGCTCAGTGCCAAGGACAAATCCAAGGAGGTGACTCAAAAGGATGCCTACACACAAGTCCAACTGGAAAAGGTTGCGCCAAGATAAGCTTCGCAGACTTCGCGTGAAGTCCAACAAAAGCCGAATCCGCACCCTGGTGAAGACCCTCGTGACGGAATCAGAAAAGGGGACACTGAAAGGGGAGACTCTCCAGCAGCGCGCTAAGGAGACCTGTCGGCTCATTGACCAAGCCGCTGGGCGGAGAATCATTCACCCCAATAATGCAGCCCGGAAAAAGTCCAGAATTGCGAGACTCCTGAATCGTATCGCAAGCGCATAGGGTGCAGTCCTCTCTTGAGTGAGACGATGAAAACCGTTCCTCGAACAGCAGCAGTCGTCGTGGCAGCGGGTGTCGGCAGGCGGATGAGACAAGACAAAGTTCTCCTTCGCCTGCGTGACAAACCAATTCTTCTGTACTCGCTGCACGCGTTGGCAGACCATCCGGGAATTGATCGCATTGTCATTGTCACACGCTCGGAGATAATGCCCCAGGTGCAGAGTGAGCTAATCTCGCTCCCCGCGAAACACGCACAGAGCTCGGTCATCGAGGGAGGACAGCAACGATACGATTCCGTATGGAACGCAATTCAGCATCTGCAGCACAATGATCCCCCGGACATCGTGCTTATCCAGGACGGTGCCCGACCCTTTCTGAGTCAGAAACTCATCTCACAGAGCATTGAAGCCGCCTCTGAATTCGGCGCAGCGTGTGTTGCGATAAAGGCGGAGGATACCCTCAAGAGATCTCTGGATGAATGCACCATTGAGGAGACTCTTGATCGCTCAACGGTTTGGCGGGCGCAGACACCGCAAACATTTCGCTTCTCCCTTTTGTTTGAATGCTTTGAACGCCTCAGACATGAGGGGCTTCTGACTGATGTGACCGATGACGCCTCAGTTCTGGAGCGCTGTGGTCATCCGGTAAGGATTGTCCAAGGCGATACACGCAATATCAAGATAACCCACCCTCTCGACTTGGCAATCGCCGAGGCATTGTTGAACAATGATGACACAACACAATGACCTGCAATGCTGGCGCAGATCAGCCCATGCAAAGTTGAACTTGTTTCTCAGCGTTCAGAACAAGCGTGCCGATGGGTTCCACGATATTCTTGCTGTGAATCAGGAAATCAGCCTTTCCGACTCACTTGTGTTCACACCGGAGCCCGCGAGATTCACTGTTTCCGTTCAAGGCAATCCAGACGTTCCCAGCGACGAGAGGAATCTTGTCTACAAAGCGGCAAAGGCACTCTTTGCTGATGATGCCCTGCCCAAGATGCGCGTCTGCGTTGAGAAGACGATTCCAACTGGCGCGGGCTTGGGGGGTGGCAGTTCAGACGCAGCGGCAACCTTGAGTTTTTTCAACTCCCATTTTGGTATCAACAAACCACTCGATGAACTGATTGCCATCGCCAAGTCAGTCGGCTCTGATGTCCCTTTCGCCTTGATGGGAGGAACCGCACTGGTTTCAGGTGTTGGAGAGAAGATCCAGCGGCTTCCGGAGCCACAGGAACCTGTCTGGTTTGTGGTTGCTGCACCCACGGTATCTGTCAGCACCGGCCACGCATACCGTTGGATCGATGAGCAACAGGACAGAACGCCAGCGCCACAACCTGACCAGCTGATTCATTCTCTTCTCGATAGGGATTTGGAGTCTCTCGCGAGACATCTTCATAATGATTTCGAACAGGTTATCCTGAAACGCCATCCGCAGATAGGGAATCTCAAGCAGGCTCTACTTGATGCTGGTGCGCTGGGGGCTTTGATGACCGGTTCGGGATCAAACGTCTTCGCGGTTGTCCGTTCTCAAGACCATGCCGAACTGGTAAAAAGAAGAATCACTGGATGTTGTTCAGCGTGCTGGGTGGCTCACTCTGTGCCGTTTTCGGCACGATAACCTCACGCCCCGTCAGCGAAAAAGTATAAGTTCCCAAGTTTGTCTTCAGAACCATCTTCGCCGGAAGCGGATTCCCGTCTGAGGTGATCCAAACAGTAAATTTCTTCGGATCGCTGACTAAAGGTCTGGCTTGATAGTCACCGTACGGAACGGAAACCGTCTCCACATCACCCACTCTCACTTGGAATGACTCTCGAGGAAGGTTGATGTGATAGTTCTGACCCGACTGCAGTTGCATCATGCGAAACTTGTAGTAAAGGAGAATCACGTTCTGCATCCTGCCATCACTATCAATGATCTCCGTCGGTTGCTGCGGATTGCCCTCTGGAGCAACGACAACGCGAAACGCGTCCTGATCGTAGTTCTCGATGACCCGCGTCTTGAGGCCGGCCTTGAATACCTCACGCCGCACCAACAACGGAAGCCATTCCTCGGGACAGGCAAGAATTTCTTCCCAGTCCTTCATCCCCAGTCCCTGACTGTAGGTCGTCACCCGCAGGACATCGTCACCTTCATGATCGACAAGTCCCCAGAAAGTGAGTTCCATGCTCCCCACTTTCGAGATCAGACAGGAGATGTCAAAACTGAGTTTCTCTCCGCTGGGAAAGGGACAGTCGGAGTTGGCAGGAGAATCAAACTTGGAGGGGAGCGTCAGAACTCTCGTGGTGTCCATGGCAGACTGACAAAATCCAGAAGACGAAATGACCAACAAGAGGGCGACAACCTGAAAGATCCGAAACAGTCCATTCGAGAAGACCATATAAAATCCCTTTGACCGTTCTCCTTGGTTCAGCGAAACGGTCGGGACAAACTCACTGAGCATTCTGCTGCGTCTGCTGTGGTGTCTCCTGAATCATCTCATCCTGGGGAAGCAAGTTCGACAGCCCCATGTTGTAAAGATCCAGAATCCTCGGTCTATCTTCAGGCAGTATCTGCGTCGGCCAGTAGACCTTCTCGCCGGGCTCAAGGATTCTGGGTACAATCTCAATGAACAGCTCTTTGCGAACAAGATCGGTATCTCGATTCTCAAAAAGCCTTCCAACCAGCCACAGAGCGTTCAGACCAGGAACGCCTTTTGTGGCTTCGGGCAGCCAAGGAAATCTGCTGATGATCGGAACGCGCTTGACAGTCTGCTGCTGAATCTCTTCCACCAGTCCACCCAGGAAGATGCCTTCCCCGGAATGAACCCTCAGTTTTGTGTCAACATGGCGCTCAGCGATGACAGGTTGTTCGTAGATCCGGTTTTCACGGCTCGGATCTGCCTGTCGAACGTAACGAGTGATGAGACTCACGCTCGCGTTGACAGTCATCTGAACGTACTCACCCATGATCTCAGGAGTCACTTTCAGAAACACTCCCGAATCCCGCGAAGAGGTCTTCAGGCGACCACTGTCCATCTGAACGATGGGAATCTTGTCCGTGGTCTTGATTTCGGCTGGCTGAAGATCCATGGTCAGGATGACCGGAGTCGCCAAGACCTGCGCCTCACCACGGGCAGACATGGCTCGCAACTGCATTCGCAGTTGACCGTAAGATGAACGAAGCACATCCACATCCAACGGCGAAAGACCTACCGAAGGCTTCGGGTTGAAGTTGATGTGCCCGCCTTTCAGGGCACCACCGGCAGGGCTGCCATCACGGTCCAGGTTCAACCATGTCCAATCGAAATCCACCTGTTGCTGGTTGCGATGTGAGGTCTCCCAGACCTTCACTTCAATGAGCACCTGCTTGACGCCCTCCGGAGCGGGTGCTCCCCAAACAGAGCAAACCACGGAAAGCCCCAGCACCACGGCACAGAGTCCCGCACGCAACAGTCTTGATGGATACAACGTTCTTCTTCTCACCATAGCCAAAACATTCCCAACCGCGTTATGGCGTCTCCGGCATCGGAGACGTATCACGCCAGTCGCCAAATCTCGACGGCTGTCCAACAGCCGAGCTGTAGGAATCCTCAAGCCCAATAATCACGGGAGTTACAAAAATCACCAGTTCTGAGCGCATCTTCTTGGTATGCTGATTTTTGAACAGCATCCCCAACACTGGGATTTCACTCAAGTACGGCACACCTTCATAGGCTTCGCTTTCCACATCTTGGAACAAACCACCAATTGCAAATGTAGAACCGGAAGGAATGCGAAGTGTCACGTTGGCCGCCCGTTCTTCGATGACAGGCATTTTCAGATTCTCAATTGTAATGTCGTGCGTGTAAACATTCACCACCGGATTCAGCTTCAGCGTGATGAATCCATCCTGAGCATTGTAATCCAGCGGAGTCACCTTCACGATTAGACCCGCTTCTTCTTCCTGATAGGCATAGGTGAACCCACCGACCGTTGAGTTCTTCACCAGGTACGGAATTCGCTCGGCGGTCTTGATCGTGGCCTCGTAGCCTTCTTGCGTGAGAATCCTTGGCTGGCTCAGAAGGCGTGCTTTCTGAGCCTTGATCAACGCCTTCAGAGTCATGTGCAACTCACCATACTTGCTGTTGATCGCCCGAAAGACGATCTCACCGACGCCCTCACCAGGCACTCCAACCAGGTTGTTGATCTCCGTACCAACCAGAGTCGGCAGGTCCAAGACAGAATTCCTGATTCTACCCTCTTCTCGAGTCCACTCATAGTGCATCCCCAAGTCCCTGAAATTCTCATACTTGATTTCAAAAATGAGCATTTCAATCAGAACTTGGTTGGGTGCCGCCTGTTGCGCCGGAACTGGTTGACACAGACCCAGAAACAGCACCAGGGCAAGACCAATCACTGCCATTGTACTTTGTCGAGACTTCTCCACTGACATCGCTCGCTCTTTCACTTTTTAGACGAACTCGGTGGATCATAGATCGGCTGAACTTTGTAGCCCGAAATCCGATACACATCGTCCACTTCATGGTCACTGAACTTTGTACTAAAGGTTCGCACCTGCTGCGGGGACAGATTCCCGATGGTCACTGTCTTGGAGCCCAAAATGTCGTTCCCAAACTCATATACGGTCACTTCCAGTTTGACATTCTTTACTTGGGCGATCCCAACATTGGTTACCTCTCCAGATACGACATATTCACGGTACGTTCGGGTATCCGAGGAACGAGACCCATAGATACGTGCGACATTCGTATTGGTGTTACGTACCTGCACAATCTCACGGCTGACAGTGGTCGGTGCCAAAGCCTTTGAATAGGGCTCTCCGTTGGCCGTAAAATTCACTCGCCCTCGGAAAATGAGATCGTAAGCATATTCAGGGTTGAGCTTGTAAGCGCGAAGATCATGCTCAAATGACTTAGAGAACTCGCTCAATTCCCAGTACTTACCGCCAAGAGTGTAGTGCAGGGCAGCCTCGTCCTGTTTGTTTCCCTTAACATCCTTCAACTTCTCTTCGAGCGACCCGATTTCCTGTCGAAGCTGCTCTTGAACAAAGCGTGCCTGCTGATCGGCCACCCGGGCGTAGCCGGCAATCTCCTGAAGGATACCCTGCGCTTCAGCGGCATATCGTCCGTTCGGATACAAGAACAGATAGTTCCTCAACTCCTGTTGCGCCCCGAGCGTCAGACCCATCGCATAGTACGATCGGCCGATTCGGAACATGGCATCCTCAGCATAGGCTCCATTGGGACGCTCACTCAGGTATGCCCGATACCGAAGAACCGCACGACCATGCCGACCCTCATTGTAAAGATCGTCGGCTCCTTTCAGGGGATGGGTCATGCAACCCAATCCGAACAAGCACAGCAACAAATACGGAGAAAGTCTCCTCATATCCTGTTCACCAATCCAGACTGCATATTCTTAACAACCATCTCATTCGTATCTCAACTCTGAAGACTATCTCAAATTCTGACACGACAATCAAACCTAAAATCCACAAAACCCCTAAACGGCGTCCTAAACTCTCGACGGGGGCTTTCGGGGGATTATTCACTCCATTCCATCTTTTCAGAAAAAAAAAGCGTATCCGCACACAAAAGGGGTCTTTTGTCATGAAGTCAGATATTCATAGACACGCAAGACATTCTGATACTGCACTTCCCAAGTGTAGTCCCGTAGCGTCTTTCGATACCCCACTTCTCCCAGCGCTTGCCTGAGTGCAGGCCTCTCCAGCAAGCCGAGGATCGTTTCACCGAGAAAGTGGGCATCTCCGTAGGGAACAAGAAATCCATCCTTTCCATCTTCAATCAGCGCTGGCACACCCCCTGCAAAGGCTCCAATGACCGGCTTCTTGTAAAGCCACGCCTCGCAGTACACCAGTCCAAAAGACTCCGCCTTGGAAGGCATGACAAACACATCACACGCATCCAAGAGATCCTTCTTCTCTTCCTGCGTGACATAGTCCATAAGAACTGTCCTCTCAAGGACTTCGGCTGGCTGTTTGAACCAGTAAGTATCGAAGTTCTCAGTGACCTGCCCCGCCAGGACAAGGGTCGCATCGCAGCCCCGACTCCACAGGAGTTTCATCGCCTCAACCGTATGCTGACTCCCTTTGTCAATGATCTGTTTGGACAACTGAAGCACGATCGGACTCGATATTCGATACTTCTGACGGAATCTATCTCCCCTGCCGCCCCAGACCTGCCTGGGATCAACGCCAATTCCCCCCAGACTGATCTTCTCACTCGATATACCGTGCCGAACCAGCACGGGGATCTCCGCTTCAGTATTGACCAAAACATGATCCGCCTGGGAGATCAGTTCGATTCGCTCGGGCGTCAGAAATGGGTTGTTCAACTCGTCCACTTTGGGAATCCCAAAATGAATCATCGGCCATACAACAAAAGGTACGCCATTCTGTCGAGCGATGCTCAAACCCGCTCGAATGAAGGGGTCGTAGGGCAGCACGCCTGCGGTCACAACATCAAAACCGCGAGCTTGGCGTGCAGCGCTCCAGAGCTCTGGAATCCAGATGCACGGATGTGTCCCAAAAACTCTCGCGCGCTTCCATGGAAGCATCGAGAGATACTTTGCCAAAGTCTGATGCTTGGGAAGGGTCTTGGTGGGAAAACGGCGTATCCGAACCCCCTGATGTTCCTCTTCCTTCTTCTGAACGCGCCGCCCAGACGACGACCAGAGGGACTCAATATCCCATGAGTCCGATGTGTAGACTGTAACCGAGTGTCCCGCTGCCGCCAGACGCTCGGAGTTCTCCTTGAAGACCCCTTCAGAGCCGCCTTCGTATGGCCAGTAACGTTGGACGAGATGGAGAATTCTCATGTCACACCGGCACTCCGATCTCAGCTACTTCCATTGGAAAGACAACCGCCATGGAGCCCATCTGCTCAAACCAGCAGATACCCTCATCCACCATGTCAACCT
>JAKQFZ010000442.1 GCA_029558215.1 Candidatus Omnitrophota bacterium | reverse complement strand
TCCGATGGGTACGTGCGCCAATCTGTGGCTCAGAACCCGAACACGCCTGAGGACACCCTTCGACTCCTGGGCAACAAGAAGACCGAATCCGAGTGGTACGTGCGCCAATCTGTGGCTCAGAACCCGAACACGCCTGAGGACACCCTTCGACTCCTGGGCAACAAGAAGACCGAATCCGATGGGAACGTGCGCGCAGCCGCGAAGAAGGCACTCGCTGCGCGTGGCCTGTCGTGAGACCCTGGGGGCATGGACTTCCTCGACGAGACAGGCACCCGCTACCAGCTCACCGAAGCGGTGGAGGCCCCTGCGGCTGCGCAGAAGGCGCCTGTGTGGCCCTGGGTGGTGGGAGGTCTTGCCCTCGCGGGAGGTCTGGCGTGGATGGCCTCGTCTAGCCACTGGAAGGTCAATCCTATTCGTGGAGAAGAAATAGAGAATAGCCTTGAGTATTTTTATCCAGAAACAGCGTCTGGTCGATTGAGGCCACAACGTGGGGAGCGGATCTTCCGATCTCGTGGTCCAAGTGGATCCATTGGATTCATAGGAGATAAAGATGGGCGAATGATTCCGATTGAGGCTCAATATCTATCATTGACCGAGGGCAACATCTTCACTCCACAAAAGATAGACTCCTTGGTCGAAGAAGCGTCGAAGAGAGAAATCTTGGTCTATCCTGGCTATGGAGATGTGTCTCTAGAGAGCGACGGACATCTTCATGGGCACATGCGAGACGGTAACCACCGGGTAAGCGCGGCCATTGAACTAGGTGCCCCGATTGTGTGGATTCTGCTTTCTGACTCGACCAAGCAGCAATTGGATGAAGCTGGCCTTGGTCATGTACACGGTGCTTATCATAAATCATTGTCAAAGTTGTACAAAGCGATTCGAAAAGCTCAAAAAGCGCACGGTGCTCCTCTTTTTCAATGGAAAGTACCTAGCAAGATTCGGGTGAGCCCGAGCGAGTTTGACGATCTCGTTGCCGCCGAATCACAAATGATCGACCTGGATCGATCACTAGATATGGCTTACAAAAATCGATTGAAGAGTATGGGATTCCTCAAGAAGCCATACTTCTCGGAGGCGGAACAATTGCAGAGGGCAGCGACTTTTGATCGGATGCGTATCAATGAGTTGCGTGAAGAACACGGAAGGGAATGGGTCTTTGAAAATGTTCTTTTCTCCAAAGAGAGTGAAGTAATCCGAATTCTGCTGCAAGAGCGAAACGCACTGGTGGAGAGGCTGCACACCTTGCGGACAAACGCAGGATTGGACCCAAGAACAGAGCACGTTGATCCGACGACCAAGAAAGTGTTTCGACGATTCTGATCGAAGACATATCTCGTTTTCGTAAAATGGGTAGGTTTGCGCAGTACGCACGGTGCGCAAGGAAACCCGAGGAGGAACATCCGTTTGGTTTTTCTTGCTTCGTTCGGCCCATGTGTTAGGAGATGTACGATTTCAGCGTGTCGCCTAGTGGCTATGGCGCCTGGTTTGGGTCCAGGATACCGGAGGTTCGAGTCCCCCCACGCTGACCGAGTGACGGGCAAGCCCCCGCCTAGATCGTAGGCAGGGGCTGTTGTTATGTCGCTGACATGGGCTAACTTGGCCACATGCAGCAGATCCAGTTTCCGAACCTCTGGGTGTACGCCAAGCCGGCGCCCGACGTGCCAAGCCAGTGGGAGATCCACTGCCTGGATTTGGACATCGTGACCATGGGTGACAGCCTGCGTCACGCCATCTCGATGCTCACAGAGAGCATCGCCATCATCGCCTCGGACGACTTGGCCAACGACCGCAATCCGTTGGATCGCCGCGCTCCTGAAGAAGAGTGGCAAGCAATGCTCAGATTGTTCCACTCTTCGCCTCCCCAGCGCATCCACTCCGATGCTGATCTGGATGTGTCCAACGTCGAGGTTGCCATGCAGATCAACGTGACCCTGGAACGGTGGCATCCGAGCGAATCTGGTGCTCCTGCGTCGGGCAACCCCTCGCTGGCCCATCTCGTACGCCCGAGCCATCGGACAATGTTCATGTCCTTTCGCGCGCTGGACGCCTGTGTTTGCTCGTTGCTTGCGTGATTCGGCCATTTTGAATTTACGGCTCGTTTCGAAAAGGTGTTAGATTCGCGACATGTCTAGCGAGAGGCAGAAGCGAGTCAAGCTAACCACCGTGCCAAGTGCTCGAAAAAAGGGTGAAGTCCCCAGAAAGACGAAGTTGGACTCGATCTTGAACAGCAAAGCTTTTCAGAGTGATCTGAAAACGATTGCTAGTGAGAACGCCGATAAGCTTTTGAACGACAAGCTCGGAGAGGAAAGCCAAGTCAAATCATTGAAATTTGACATGATGAATCCTCGGTCATCGCTGGAAGAAAATCACGAAATCTTTTGGCAGATGAGAGCGTCAATCAATGAAGATAAAGATTTTTCTTCAGAATATCCTCCGAATATCTTGGGTGATTATCACGCCGTATTTCAAATCTATTTTCATTATTTTTGCGAAGAGTACAACAGCCGACTTGAGGCAGATCAAGTCCATGCGACCAACTTCATCGTAGACGAAATGGCCGATTGCTTTTCGCATAGATTGCCGCGCTTCGAATCTGATATGGCACAGGCCATTTCTAAAGACCAAAAGAATGAAATGAAGAAGATGATGGCTTCTGAAAAATGGGAACTTTCTCTGGATGTTTTGCGATATATGCTGCAAGAACTCAAGGACTGTTCCAAAACCTATCCATTGTATCGAATCACGTTCTGGGAGAATCGTGGATTGCAAACTATTTTTTCAGACGTGGGAGATATCATTGCAAAACTTGTCCACGCAGAGACGGATTCAGAAACTCTGATGGATCTGGTCGATGATCTACATTGGATTATCTTGGATAACGATTATGCGACCAATGACACCAGAGCTTACTTGACCCTGGAGATTTTGGGCGCTGTTGGTTCTTGTCCTCTTGCGCCAGTTTGGTTCCTTGAGAACGACCCATTCTTCATGGACTTGTGTGCCGAACAATTGAGGTACGCTGCAGAGGCCATGAACAAGATTATCTCCAACATTCCTGCATTTTACAAAGGTGAATCGATCCGAGAATTTTATGCGACAAAGATGGGTGACATGGTGAAGAAATTTGTGGAAAAATACGGGATTGAAAAAGATCCTGGCGAACTAGGTTTGAATGATGAAAATGTGGGTGCGAACTTTACGAATGATATTCGTAGGATATTTCACTGGAGAAAAAATATCGCTGCATCACAGAAAAATGTTTCTACTGCAGCGATCCAGACTCTTCTTCATGCTCTGGTTGGGAGGCTCACGGAATCGATCGTCATGGAGATACCAGACGCCCTCCCATTTTTGTTTGCCTGATCGACACGAGCAAGCCTCTGGCATGCTCGTGGCGTCCAGAGGGCCGACTGTGCCCTTATGCCAGGCCAGGGCGTGAACAAGGAAATCTGTCGAAAGCGCTGGAGCACCAGAGGAGTTCGTCCTCCAAAGTGACTCCCCAAAAACCAAAATCCCCCACTTGTGCGTTAGCCAAGTGGGGGAATGGTCATCCTTGCGTTCTCTACAAGTAATGATAAGTTTATCCAGAAGGAGATATCTCAGATGGTCTTGGTCAGAGAGCAGCGATTTCCAAGTGGCTCCAGAAGTAAGCGTGTCAAAAACACTTCAACCATACGGACAAAAACGCCGCAAGGAACCATCTGCACGACAATCAATGTCTATTCAGGCAAGATTGTCTACGTGGTAGCCACAGACTATGATTTGTCCGCTGACGAGCTGAGCTTCTATAAAAAGCTTGGCTACTCGTTACCCAAACCCTGGGTGCTCCTTGAGCACTTCAAGAACCTCTTTCCCGAAGAGACGTCTGGTGTTCGCCAAAGATCAGAAAGGCTGAAGATCGATGAAATTTTCAATCATTGTGGCTACTGATAGGAACGGCGGCATCGGCCACAATAACAAGATCCCTTGGCATCAACCAGCAGATCTGAAGAGATTTCGTGAGCTGACCATGAACCACCCCTTGATCTTGGGGCGCAAGACATGGGAGTCCATCGGACGGCCATTGCCAGGGCGCACGATGATCGTGCTCAGCGCGACTGCAGTTCATGGTGAGCGAGGTTTGCCACAGTCAGGAGTGCTCTTGGCCCGAGACATCAAGCAAGCCATCGAGATGGCTAGCCAATGTGGCGAGCGCGCTTTTATCGCTGGAGGCGAACAGATCTACAGCCTGTTCATGAATCGAGTGGACCGCATCTACTTGACGATCATTGATGGTGATTTTGCTTGCGACAGATTCTTTCACTTGCCGACCGACAAGTGGGAGATCTGCGAGCAAGCATTCTCGAACCCAGACGAGAAGAATCCTCTGCCCATGCAGTTTCTGGAGCTTCGTCGAGTCTAGAATTAGACCTACGCCTCAGCCTTTATAGTGCTCTGAGGGTAGGGCTGCGCTCGCAGTACGAGGGATTGGCTAAGCGCGAAATGATTCGTAGCCCTATCCATGATTTGTCGCAAGAAAATAGTGATGTTCCAGAACTTTCGTTACAATCACACACATGGTACGGCCCCAAGAGAATGTGGGTTCACATTCCTTGCTGCGTTCGCGTCCCGGTCAAGACGGGGCAGGGTGAGAACATCCAGGGCAACACGACAACTCCCGTGTAAAACCTCTGCTTGGATGGTCGAGCCCTGGAACACCCCATCAGAAGCGATGGGACAGGAAAACTCCAGATCATCCCCAAACAGTTGGGCGGAGACTTTTCTTGAAGTTGAAAAGTCGCAACGTTGGAGACGTTACTTGGCGTACATGCCAGCGTTTTCTACTCGTGCGATAGACTCTTCGCCTTGAGCAGAGAGTAGCATCCCCCGCCCTTCAGGCCGAGGATGGTTGACACTGGGAAGGTTTACTTGGGGCTGGAGTAGCACTTAGCCCATGGCGGCAGACTCATGAGCCCACTGATGCTTCCACACCAGGGGATCGACCCGTCGTACGGGTAGCAGTACTCGCATCCTTTCGTCGGCTTGATCTGAATGGGAATTGCCGATCCAGCGGTGTAGCAGTTGAAACTGCTCGTTTTGCCTGTGCTTCCGCAGACATTCATGAACTGGTAGTAGTAGTTCGGACACTGCAACCGAGCGGGGCACGTGCCCGCCTCTTGGCCCGATTCGCCAAGGTCTTCCGATGCAAGCTGAGGAGCTTCTTCCGAAGGCTGAGAGGGGGAATCGTTGGACCCATCCGAACAAGCCATGAAGGTCATCAGAGCGCCGAGCAGCAATGCAGTCAAACGAAAGGCCATCGTGGACTCCTTGTGTAGGTCCATCACCTTGCCATCGTTCGAATAAAAAAGAAATAACTATTCAAGAAAAATCGGTACGACACTCCCCAGGTTCAAGGCACTGGCAAATGGCGAGCGATGTAAATTTTTGCTTGAAGACATGGCTTTGACAACGGAACGAACAAGGAAAAGCGCCCAGACGATGGCGGACGCTATCGACAACGCGAGGTAGACTCGGGAGTGTCGAGACACGTTCAAATCAAAGTCGGCGGCCATGCCGATAGCCAACCCACACAGATGACCAAACAGGACGATCCCGATCAAGGGTGACTTGCCAAAGGCGCTGAGTAGTTCAAACAACGATGGCTTCATTTCTGGTTCCTCTGGCACGTTCGTCCGAAAAGGGGTTGTACTTTTCACACAATAACAAGTAACACAGAGTAGATCCACTGCAAGATATCTCGTCGAAAATATTGACTTCAAAATCGCCTTGATCTCAGGCCATAAACATTGCACAAGGATCTCTTCTTCAACGAGAACATTTCGATATTTTTGAAAAGGGTCTATCGAGGCTACTTCGAATAAGAGGGTGGAGCATGGGCGGATAAATACCCTCCACTCGTCGCTTCGCTTGTTCAAGGGCAAGAACATCCAAGTTGGATCTAGACACTGACCATCGCCACGGTCAACGGAACATCGCTCCTCGATTCAAGGAGCGTATCTGGCAGGGAAACATTCCTATTTGGGTCCACTTTTTGTACCTCTTCTAACGAGAACATCCAAGAACGGATACACGTCGTTCTGGTGTGACCTTCCTGTGAAACATGCAGATGTCCGAGCATCTATGCCAAAATTACGCATGCCAAGTGGAACATCTTGTACAAGTCTTCGAATTGGACCCAACAGGAACAACCAGGGTGGACCTGGAACCGTACTCCCCTGGCTGATGTGACGAGAACACAGGACATTGCCTTGTATCCATCTCGACCGAGAGGACTTGTATCGGATCATTTCAAAAGTAAATTCGTAGTGGTGAAGTAGCTGAAAGATGGGTCCAAAAGTATGTTCAACCGAACATGCTCTAAAAATCGTTGGACGAGGAACATTTCTTGAAGGAAACGCATCAACAGATGCTCGCTGAGGGACATCCTCCATCCAAGAGGATTAGGTGCGGCCAAATAACGGGTTAGGCGAGGAACATCACAAGCAGATTGCAGTGAACCTCCCCTCCATGAACGGAGGGGCTTCTCAGAGACCTCACGGTCGCTGAGCTACTTGCCTGGGTTCCGCCGGAACGACCTGGCTTCCGCCAGGATACTTGCTTGTTCGCAGAATCTTTTACGTCACCTACGATCCGAGGTGACAACGCCATA
>JAKQFZ010000424.1 GCA_029558215.1 Candidatus Omnitrophota bacterium | reverse complement strand
CACGTTTGTCAACCCAGTGGTTTGTTAAAATGGACCAATTGGCTAAGAATGCCATTGCCAACCAAGACACAGCTGATAAGGTAGAATTTTACCCACCGCGTTTCAACGATACCTTCCTGCAATGGATGGAAAATGTGCATGACTGGGTTATCTCTCGTCAGCTTTGGTGGGGTCATCAGATTCCAGCGTGGTATAACGAATCTGGTGAAATGTACGTCGGAGAAGAGGCTCCAGCAGGTGACGGATGGGTACAGGATGAGGATGTCCTAGATACCTGGTTCAGCTCTGCCCTTTGGCCATTCTCAACCATGGGCTGGCCTGACGAAAATGCGGCGGACTTTAAGCGTTACTTCCCAACCTCAACCTTGGTAACAGGCTACGACATCATCTTCTTCTGGGTGTCGCGGATGATTTTCCAATCGCTTGAGTTCACAGGCCGTCAGCCATTCAAGAACGTGCTGATTCATGGTTTGATTCGTGACGAAGAAGGTCGCAAGATGTCCAAGTCGCTCGGAAATGGGATCGACCCAATGGACGTCATCGAGAAATACGGTGCAGACGCTTTGCGTTGGTTCCTGTCAAACGGCTCTGCTCCTGGTCAAGATGTTCGCTTCTCTTATGAGAAGATGGACGCGTCTTGGAACTTCATCAACAAGATTTGGAACATTTCCCGTTACATCCTCATGAACAATGAAGGTTTGACCTTGGATGCGGCGCGTGAAAATGTTGCCAAAGTCGCAGCTGGCGAGGCTGGCAACGTGACAGACCGCTGGATTCTACACAACCTCAACGAAACCATTGTCAAGGTTACTGAAAACTTCGACAAGTTCGAGTTTGGTGTGGCTGGTCACATTCTCTACAACTTCATCTGGGAAGAGTTTGCCAACTGGTATGTCGAGTTGACCAAGGAAGTGCTTTACAGCGACAACGAGACCGAGAAAGTTATGACTCGCTCTGTCCTTCTCTACACGCTGGACCAAATCCTTCGCCTCCTCCACCCTATCATGCCGTTTGTGACGGAAGAGATCTTCACACAGTACGCAGAAGGCTCAATCGTAGTGGCGGCCTACCCTGTTGTCAACCCAGCCTTTGAAAACGCTGAAGCTCACAAGGGAGTGGAAAGCCTCAAGGATTTGATTCGTTC
>JAKQFZ010000414.1 GCA_029558215.1 Candidatus Omnitrophota bacterium | reverse complement strand
CAAGGAACATGGAAATGCGACATCGGGTTGGACCCGACAAGGGATATTGACTCTGCTTTCAATCTTGTTTTGGCTGGGCACTTTCACACCAACCAATCGCTGGAAGGTCGGGGTGAATACGTTGGTGCACCCCTTCAACTGCATTTTGGTGAATCAGGTAACCCAACGCAATTCACCATGTGGAAATTCAGGCCGAATGGGGCAACACCTACCAGAATCAAATTGCCAGGAAGTGCCTTCTGGACAGTGAACAGTTTGGCACTTCCCAAGGGCGCCAAGCCTGGCGACTTCATCAGGGTGGAGCTGGAAGCATCGGAGGCCGATTGGGTCAAGATGCTGCCCAAGACCAAATCAGTGATCAGAAAGTGGGTTGAGGGTGGATTCCACGCATCATGCATCCACAGGTACATCCCTCAGAAACAGACTCGGGCGGCAACCCCAAAAAAGGCAACATTTCAAGAGCTGGTGACCAAATACGTGGATGAAATCAGCGAGTCCACCGGAGGATTCGATTTGGAGCGGCTGAAGGCGTTGGGCCTGAAGGCGCTGGAGAATGCAAAGCGTGAAGCTGAAAAGCATTGAGATGAAGGACTTTTGCTGTTTTGGCGAGTGTCGCTTGGACCTCGCTGATCAGGGGTTGGTGTGTCTTGTTGGCCGCAACACAGACACAGATTCATCCAACAGCAATGGGTCCGGGAAGTCAACCGTGTTCAAGGCGCTGACATGGTGTTTGTATGGCGAAACGGTTGACGAGGACAAAGGTGATGGCGTCATCAGGCTGGGGTGCAAAGAGGCATCTGTGAGTGTTGTGCTGGAGGACAAAAGCGGGGATGAATGGACTGTGGTCAGGAAGCGTAGCAAGGGGAAGCCCAGCTTGATGTTGCTCGGGCCGGAGGGGAAGCCTGTTGAGCTGGGCAAGGATGAGTTGCTTGCCTATCTCAATGACATCCTCGGGCTGGATTTCATGTCATTTCGTAACAGTGTGTTGTATGGTCAAAATGATTCTCTGCGCTTCACTGACACCAGGGTCAAGGACTCCGACCGGAAGTTGATGCTTCACAGGATGTTGAAAACTGACATCTTCCGGTTGTGTTCCAAATGGGTTGCAGACCAAGCCAGAGGGCTGAAGGCTTCCATCCACCAGAATGAATCCGATATTGCGCAGCGGGAACGCCAGCTGGGTGAGCTTTCTGTGGAGTTGATCCAGGACCGCATG
>JAKQFZ010000156.1 GCA_029558215.1 Candidatus Omnitrophota bacterium | reverse complement strand
AACCCGATTCAAGCCGATATAAAGACTCCCCTCAGTGAAGTCTCCAAAGAGCCAGTCAGCATTGGTAGACAGGTGCGCCATACCCAATCTTCCGGAAGCCCGATTCAGGCCGAGACAAAGACTCCTTCCAACGAAGTTTCCCAAGAGCCGGTCAGCATTGGCAGTCAGGTGCGCCATACCCACTCTTCCGAAAACCAGATACAAGTCGAGACAAAGACTCCTTTCAACGAAGTCTCTCAAGAGCCGGTGAGCGTGGGTAGTCAGGTGCGCCAGACCCACTCTTCCGAAAACCCGATTCAAGCCGATATAAAGACTCCCCTCAACGAAGTCTCTCAAGAGCCGGTGAGCACTGGTAGTCAGGTGCGCTATGCCCACTCACCTGAAAACCAGATTCAGGCCGATATAAGGACTCCCCTCAATGAAGTTTCCAAAGAGCCGGTGAGCACTGGTAGTCAGGTGCGCCAGACCCACTCATCTGAGAACCTGATTCAAGCCGAGACAAAGACTGCCCTCAACGAAGTCTCTCAGGAGCCGGTCAGTGTCGGTAGGCAGGCAGGCAATGCCCACTTGTCCGAGAACCGAATTCAGTCTGAGGTGAAGATTCCCCTGAATGCATCTTCCCGCGATCTGGTCAGTGATGGCATACGCGTAGGCGATGTGCAATCTCAAAGAACCATAGATCAGGCAGTGATAAGATTCCCTTTGAGCGAGAATACTCAGGAGCCGTATAGGATCGATGAGTTACTTCGGATGAAGACGGAGACTTCCTCGAGCAGTCCTTTGGAGGGTTTGCTGCAGAGGTCATCTGTCCCTCTCCCCAGAAACCCCGGAACATCCTCTCTCCCCCTGCAAGGCGCCGATCTCAAGAGCCCTGAGATGAAGAATGTGCCACAGATCGGTATGAAATTGTCGTTTTCTGAGGTTCCCAGTCAGCCCGCGAAAGAAGAGATTCAACCGCCAATGATCAAACAACAGACTGCAGATGCCCAAGTACTGTCAAAGAGTGAGTCCAAAGTGGTAGAAGACTCGGTCAAGCCCGGTGACGCAATGGTGTTCAAGAACATCCTCGGAACACACAGGGAAACGACAGTCGCCAAAGGTGTCTTCGCAGCAGCACATGCTGATTCGTCTCTCTCGATCTCAAGATCCGTCCAAGACACGCAGATCAAGTCGTCGTGGAATCCCTTCAAGATGTTCAGTGCGCGCGCTGAACGAAGTGAGACAAGACAATCTGTGCCTTCAGCACCAAGAGATGAGGCCTTGGCAGAGCGGCGCGCGCAGAATGCGCCAGACCGAAGACCAGTACTACGTGCTGAGCGTGCTCCAGTTGACCGTTCCGTCACGGAAGACAGGCGCTCTGAGTCACAGCGTCGAGGCGACATGGGCGAGATGCGTCCGAAAACCGAATCGGCACTCAGAAATCCCTCTGAGCCTCATGAGGTTCGAAATCGTCCGGAGTCTTCTTCCTTGCTCACGCCCAGATCTGACGCTGCCGTCAGTCGAGGGACTGTGGCTACGCCTCAGATCGAGTCTTCGCCACGCGTATTCTCTCAGCCTCTGGTGGAGCAGGTTGCGGATCAGGTGGGCCCCGCGATGAGAGGTGGAATCAGCGAGATGACCATTCGCCTTGAGCCAGAAGATCTTGGGCCGGTTCAGGTGAAGGTCACTCTTGAGGAAGGTCTGGTGGTTGCCAGGCTTCAAAGTGGCAATGGAGAGACACGCGGCATTCTCGAACGCAATCTTCAGCAATTGGCGCAAGCCCTTCGGGAGCAGGGAATTCCATTGGCCGAAGTGCGTGTCAATGCCACGACGGCGACCTCGGATCGAACGAACGCCGAACGCGAGCGTCCTTCAAACTATGGAGAACAGCGACAAGGGGGCAATCACGGTGGACAGGGCGGATCAGACGGCAGACAGCAACAACGTCAAGAAAGACGCTGGTGGTGGATGAGTTACAATCAAGATTCCGACCCAACCAGCCGAAAATACTATCAGGGCGTGTGAACAACCAGACCTGAACGGAGGTGAGTTTTTATGGCAGTAGGAACGATACAGAGTACGACTTCTGGATCCGACGCTCAAATCTTCTCCCAAGCCAACATTCTTGGCAAAGATGATTTCCTCAAACTTCTGGTGGCACAGTTGGCAAACCAGGATCCTTTGGAACCGATGAAAGATCAGGAATTTGTTGCACAGTTGGCACAATTCAGCTCTCTGGAGCAGTTGAAGAATCTAGACAAGTCTCTTGCCTCTCTGTTGAACCTTCAGGAGTCAAGCATCAACGCCTTGTCCGTGGGACTCATCGGCAAAACGGCGCGCGTCTATGCGAGCACCGTGGACACTTCGCTTATGGAAGGTCCCGTCACATTTGAACTGTATCCCCCCAGTGGGACAAGGGTTCACCTGAAGATATTCGATGCCAATGGTTATGTCGTCAGGGAGCAGATGCTTGAGAGTGAAGCAGGACAGGTTGTTTTCGAGTGGGATGGAACAGACGCCGAAGGCAATGTTCTGGCCGATGGCCAGTATACCGTCAAGGCGTATTCGTCTGATACGGGTACAGCAGAACCTATCCAATACCCCATCTTTGTCGTTGGAACCGTTCGGAGTGTGGATTTCTCCTCGGGGACAGCTTTGGTGAATGTCAACGGCGTGGTTGTAGACTTGTCGCGGGTGATCGAAGTTCGCAACGGACCAGAGAGCACGATGGTGGAGACCGGTGGGGCGGAATCTCGCCTCGCTTTGAATCCGACATCCTGGATGATGAGGCGGAAGTAATCCCAGAACGTTTATAGTGAAAGGAGGGATGACAGGTGATATCAAAGATAAACGGGCACCTCTTCACACCGCAGACGGCAAAGGTCTCTCCGGAGTCCGTTCCGCAGGCGATTCGGCAACCGGAGTCCCCAGCTCTGAGTTTTGCCGAGGTGTTGACCCAGAAGCAGGCATCGCTTTCGAGCCTGAAGATGAGCGCTCATGCGCAACAGCGGCTGCAAAGTCGCAACATTCAGCTGAGCGCCATGGACATGGACCGGATTTCGGATGCAGTGGACAAGGCGTCAGCTAAAGGTGCTCGCGAGACTCTCGTCGTTATGCGTGACATGGCACTGGTGGTGAGTGCTCAGAATCGAACCATCATCACAGCCATGGACGGCGCAAACATGAGGGACAATGTCTTCACGCAGATTGATAGCGCGGTGATTCTTTAGCAAACAAACAAGGACAAGGGCTGGACCTCTATGAGGAAGCCCAACGCTTCGCCGAACGACTGACGCGAAGCGGCAATTCAGGAGGTTTTCAAATGTTAAGGTCACTCTTCGCTGGTGTGTCCGGTTTGCGTTCACACCAGGTATTGATGGATGTACTTGGCAGCAATATCGCCAATGTCAACACGGTCGGTTATCGTTCGGGCAGGATGACTTTTCAGGATCAGATGAGCCAAACGCTTTCCGGTGCCCAGGGAGCAACGACAACTCGTGGTGGGGTGAACCCTGCCCAGATTGGTCTTGGCTCACAGGTCGGAGCCATAGATACGCTGTTCAGTCAGGGCAACTTCCAGAACACAGAACGGCTGTTGGATCTCGGTATCGAAGGCAAGGGATTCTTCCAGCTGGTGGATCAGGCTGGGGGTATCTATTTCACCCGAGCCGGTAACTTCAGTTTGGACTCCGACGGGTACATTGTGAATCCGTCCAATGGTCTCAAACTCTTTGGACTCCTGGCAGACCGCACCGGTTCGATCAATGAGACCCAGCCGGCCGAGTCCATTCGAATTGACTACAGCATGCAGGCGGATGCACAGGTGACCCGCAATGTCACCCTCGGTGGCAATCTGGATTCCCGAATCCAGCCGACGACTGCCAGCAGCCGAAATCAGCTTCTGGGTCTGTTCGATGAATACGGACGCTCGTTGAATCTGCGTATCGGTGATGTAATTGAATTCAGCGGTGGTTTTGTTGACAAGAACGGCAATGGCATTCTTGATGGAGGTGACGTGAATCTTACCGATCTCACGATCACCACCGTCGGATCCGATACGACCCTTGCGGATCTTGCCAAGGCCATGGAAACAGCCCTGCGTGCAGCGACCAGTTCCACTTCTATTGCGGTTTCGGTGAATCCAGATGGATCAATCAAGGTTTCTACGGATAGTCTCAATCCGATCGTCGGTATGACGGTTGACGTGGATGGAGCGCCCAACTCAATTCTCCGAGGAATCTTCCAGGATGCGGACGGCGATCAGGACATTGACGTCGTGGCTTCCGGTTCAGGGAACACAAGGACTATGAGGCAGGCGGATGTGACCAATTCCATCAACGTCTATGATTCTCAAGGCAACGAGAGAACACTGACGATTGCCTATGCTCGCGCGACGAACCATGTTCCGATCTCCTCAGACTCTCTCCTCACGGGTCTTTACACCCAGTCGGGAGTTGCAATGAACGTGCTTGTCGGTGATGTCATCGAGTTCCCGGCGGGCACCATCGGTGATTTCGACCTTTCGACCAGTGGATTCACGTTCACGGTGACGGAGTCCTCTACCATTGCCGATCTGCTGTCCGCCATTGAAACCGCACTCGAGAGTGTAGACACAGACTCTGGTACGGCAGGGGATCAGTTTGCCAGTGTTTCGGTCTCCATGAACCCTGATGGCACACTCTCAATCACTTCGGATACGGCTATCACGGGTCTTCAGATTGATACACAGACCACCAGCAACCCTGGCTTGATGGGACTGTTTGAGGAATTTGGCACCACCGCATTGAACGGAATCAACGTGAGCGCTGGTTCCACAGTGACTACCAATGCCGGCATGGTTTCCAGCCTGAATACTTGGAACTGGCGAGCCATCGTTCCTCATCCAGCTCAGGTATTCCCCACCAATGATGCAGGAACAGTCATCTTCAACTCTGACGGCACGTTCCAGAGCTATGGTTCGTCGGGTCTTGCAGCCCCTGTGATCAAGTTTGATCCGGATGGCACCGGTGCTGAGAATGATGGCGTGGATGAACTGTCCATCACCATGGACATGGGCCGTCTGACCCAGAACGCATCGGCTTCGACGGCTGCGATTCGCACCCAGGACGGTCGAGGCATTGGCACGCTGGATTCGATTACCATTGATCCGAGTGGTATCATCACCGGTGTCTTCACCAATGGCGCTTCAATGAATCTTGCCAAGATTCAGCTGGCCTACATTCCGAATGAAGGTGGCCTGCGTCGCGTCGGAGACACGATGTTTCAGGAGTCCAGCAACTCGGGTATTCCGGTGCTCGGCAATGCGGGTGAGGGTGGTCGAGGAACAATCTCCTCTGGCACCTTGGAATTGTCCAACGTGGATCTCGCCCAACAGTTCACAAATCTGATTGTGGCGCAGAGGGGATTCCAGGCCAACTCTCGTATCATCACGACCAGTGATGAGATTCTGACGGAAGTTGTGAATCTCAAGCGGTAATTCGATCATTCTGTGAGGGAGGGGCAAAGTCCCCTCCCTCACTCCTGAAACAAAGGTCGAATGAACGCTGAAACCCGTCGGGGTTTTGCGCCGGCCTGAGAACGGGGAGGCACCCAGACCATGATCCAACTGACGCATCTTCGAGGCGCAGAGTTTCTCTTGAATGCGGAGTTGATAGAGTTCATCGAGAACACTCCGGACACTGTTGTGACCATGGTTTCAGGGAAGAAATACCTGGTTCAGGAGTCACTGCAGGAGATTCAGCAGCGTGTTGTTGATTACCGACGCCGCTGTCTGGAGCCAAGGACTCGAAACGAAGACCCGGTTTGACTCTTCGAACAGGGTCGGGTATAAAACATCTGTCGGGACAGAGATACTCTGAGCACTCTCAAGTTCAGGGCATCCGAGGTGAGCATTAGACTTCCATGGATAAATCAACTCTGATCGGGTACATCCTGTGCGTTATCGTTGTCCTCTGGGCAATCATGCTCGGAGGAAGCCTGCTTCTCTTTTACAACCTGCCGTCGATTGTCCTGGTTGTTGGGGGAACAGTTGCCTCAACGCTGGTGTGTTTCCCTCTTGC
The DNA here is from genome assembly GCA_029558215.1 of Candidatus Omnitrophota bacterium. Taxonomy (GTDB): domain Bacteria; phylum Hinthialibacterota; class Hinthialibacteria; order JAKQFZ01; family JAKQFZ01; genus JAKQFZ01. Next base: position 2,186 of record JAKQFZ010000156.1, on the reverse strand, counting down.
CCAGATTTTCAAGGTTATGGAAGTTGCCAAGAACGCCTTCTTCACCAAGATTGAGGAACCACAGAACAAGATAGACCTTCTGGTGCGGTTTGCCGAGAGAGCGCGTCGGGAAGGCATACTCGCTCTGGAGAATGCCGTCGAGGAGGTCAACGACCCGTTTCTTCGGTCGGGGATTCAACTTGCAGTGGACGGTGTTGAACCCCAACTGATCAAGGACATTCTCCAAACTGAACTGAGTTTTCTCGAAGACCGACACAAACAGGGGCAGTCTGTTTTTGCCACTTTCGGATTTTATGCTCCCGCGTTCGGAATGATTGGAACACTGATCGGTCTGGTTCAGATGTTGGCAACTATGGATGACCCCAGCAAGATTGGACCTGCGATGGCCGTTGCTCTGTTAACGACATTCTACGGGGCCATGATGGCAAACGGGATATTTCTTCCTATGGTCGAGAAGCTCAAGAGACGAAGCCAGGAAGAAATCCTGCTGAAAGAGTTGACGATCGAAGGGATCATGTCTATCCAGTCGGGAGACAATCCTCGAATCGTTCGCCAGAAACTTCTTGCTTTTCTTTCACCAGAGGTACGCAAACATCTCGAGGAACCGCCGAAGAAGTAGGCAAAGGCAGGTGATCGCCCGTGGCAGGTCGCAAGAAACAACAAGAAGGTGAAGCGGGAGCTCCTCTGTGGCTGGTTACCTACTCTGACATGGTGACGCTCCTTCTGACGTTCTTTATCCTTCTTCTCTCATTTTCCACCCTGGACAACCGAAAACTCAAAGTGGCTATTGGCTCACTCCGAGGAGCGCTTGGTGTGATGGACCAGCAGCCAGGAATGGGGGGAGCCCAGCCATCCATTATCATCCCGCCCATATCGGAAGTTCAATATCCTGAGATGAGCAACAAGATCAGTAAGCGAGAGGATATTGTCAAAATCAAGGCAAAGGTTGCCCAGAACCCAATCACCAGTCAGGTGGAAACCGCACTGACCGACAAAGGAATCATTCTGACCATCATGGACTCGGTTCTTTTTGAGAGTGGCCAGGCTTTTCTGGTGCCTACTGCCTTCCCTGTATTGAGTGAAATCGGGAGTATCATCTCATCCCTCAATGCCGACGTCCGGATTGCAGGCCACACAGACGACACACCGGTCTCAGGCGAGTCTCTCGCTCTCTATCCCAGCAACTGGGAATTGTCAACGGCTCGCGCTATGAGTGTGCTGCGCTATTTTGTGAATCAGGAACAGATCGATCCCCGCAATCTGAGCGTTGGAGGCTACGGTTCCTATCGGCCTCGCGTCTCCAACGAAACGCCGGAGGGCCGGCGACAAAATCGGCGGGTGGAGATTATCATTGAGCCGCTGATTCCGCCGCCCCCAAGCCTGAGTAGTCCATTCCTGCCTGGACAGGAGCCTCTGCCCTCAGATGACCTTCCACACAGTATGCGGTGAGAAGCAACAGGATTTGAGCGCGCTGCTCAGAGGATAGATCCGACAAGGTCAGATCTTTTGAGACAGATCCACCATTGCGGCGCAGACTACTGTGACAACTCGCTGCTCCACGTTATCTTCACAGCATCAGCAACAACAACTTTCTCCTGCTGTGCATTATCCGTCAAGACTACCGATACACTTCCTGCTTCGAACGGAAAGGCACCCAGCCAGACCCAGCGTCCACCGTTGATTTGCTGATTGACGATCACAGTCTGGGGTTCACCCAGACAGTAGACGGTGAAAGGTGCATTGTTGGCTCGGTTGCTGGCAACGCTGTACCACACGTAGACATTGTATACGCCGGCTCTGGACAAAACAAAGTTCCAAGTCGCGTAATCCAGACCCGAGCCGGCAATGTTCAAACGATAGTCCACTCCGTACATTTCGCTTGATATCTTCGCGGTGACCCATTGTGTATCCTGTCCAGTATCCCGATAACTTGAGTCAGAATTGTCCACGACCATATCAGTTGGCGTTGGCAACGGAGTGGATGTCTTCGTTGGTGTGTCTGTGACAGTCCGTGTGGGTGTCTGTGTATAGGTCGGAGTTTCTGTTGGGGTAGGGGTATCGGTACAAGTCCATGTCGCTGTGCTAGTGATTGTCCACGTTGGCGTTGCAGATGGAGTCGGGGTATTCGTTGGAGTGTCAGTTGCTGTTGCCGAAGGGATTGGCGTCTCGGTGTATGTCAAGGTCGG
>JAKQFZ010000407.1 GCA_029558215.1 Candidatus Omnitrophota bacterium | reverse complement strand
TCAGCAGGTCGCCCGGCTTGCGATTGCGGTGGTACGGATTGGGATTGAAAGTATAGATCCTGTCACGAGGATACTTGACAGTGTCGAACAAAAGGTGTGGACCGAAATTCTCAGGGTCCTTCAAGTGGGTTGTATCAAAGGCGCACACCAACATGCGGTTCTTACGCGCAATGATGGTCTCAATAGAGCGCAGGTAATCGTTTTTGTGAACGCACACTTCCTCGAGTGTGGTTTTGTTGACACCGAGAATGAAGTCGCATGCCAACTCATTCCAATCACTGCACTTTTCCAGGCCTTTGAACAGGTCAGGCGCTTGCCAATCGTCAACACCAAGAATACAGTCGGGCCTCTGACTGATTGCCCAAAGCCCCCTGAAAGTGTGCGTTGCCACAAGTTGCCGTGGACCAGCGATGTAGACTATCACCTCGTCATAACTGGATAGATCTTCGCCGACCTGAACTTCACGCTGCTCAACCTCATGTCCCATGTCCACCAGTGCATTAAATAGACTGTAGTGAGCAGGGACCACTTTCAATTGCATTCGCAGATAGTGCTTTCGAACACTCTGCGACTTATTCATACCTGTGATGAGGATTTTCATGAGAAACGCTTTCGTGTATGTTGTAGGTTGGACCAAGATTGACAAGTATTACGCTGGTGTGAGATACAAAAGTGGCTGCCAACCTTCTGATCTATGGTCATTGTACTTTACTTCGTCTAAACTGGTAGCAAAAACGCGGGTTGAGCATGGCGAACCCGATATTGTCCGTGTTATTAGAACCTTTGGAGATGACACTGCATCTGCTCGTCTATTTGAACAGCGCTATCTTAGAAGGGTGAATGCGCTGAATGATGTGAGGTGGCTCAACAGGGCAGTTGGTGGTCATTTTGCTGGCAGGCGAGGACCTCATTCTGAGGAAACGAAACGCAAGATAGCAGAGAAGGCCAAAGGTCGTAAAAGGGCAACACCAGTGTCTGAAGAGCAGAAGCAAAAACAGCGCGAGACATTCAAGAAGAACTATGAGGCCAACCGTGAAGAGCGATTTGCGAAGCGATCAGCCAAACTCAAAAACCGAATTGTCACACCAGAACAGCGCGCTAAGATCGCTGCTGCGCTTACTGGTGCAACCCTTAGTGAGGAAACAAAGCGCAAAATAGGAGAAGCATCAAAACGGCAACCAAAAGAAAGCCGTGAAAAGCAGGCATCAGCGCTTCGCAAGAAAAAATGGTTCACCAATGGTGCAGTGACTGTCAGGGAAGAAACGTGTCCTGATGGGTTTAAACCGGGCAGACTAAAGAAGTAAATCGCAATTGCTTGATTGATATTGATTGGTTTTGAGTAGATTATACCAAAACTTCCACTTATCTACCAAAGCATCATGTGGCTGTGAAGGGTCTAATCTTCCCATTATTGCTACCCATCTTGGTTGATTACTGCCAGTCTTACCAATAAATGGTGTATTAGCAATAAGTTTTGACGGATCCAACTCTATGTCTAAGTAATCGTCGAAACGCTTTTCTGCACTTTGTACTGTCAACATAACCAAAACTGTTTTTAGATCCAACTGCATTGGAAAGACGTCATGAAGAAAAGTTTTGGACTCTGCTGATATTGAGATTTCACGAGCTATTGGAATCATAGCATTCAAAAATCTAAGTTGATGCAATTTCTGTGCAGCAGTCATGTCCTTTGTGGGAATATCTACTGTTGGTTTAAGAACGTGACAGAAGGCAAGAGCTGAAAGCCTCTTGGAAAGTACAATGTTCTTTTCACTTTCTGCAGCTGCTAGCATAGGAAAGCATAACAAAACACTTATCAATATCAGCGTCTTCATAGGTTCTGGTAGGCCGAAAGGCACATGTCATCAAGGTTGTAGTTGAGGCTGATGTGACGGTACTGCGTTGGGCAGACCATCTTTTCGTCATCACCTGCTCGACGTGAAGCCATTGTAACTCGAAAGTCCTTGCCTGTAACGCGTTTCATTGATTGAACGACCTCAAGCACCGAGTGACCTGTGCCTGAGCCAAGGCACTCGTAGGGTGTGTTGGTTGCGTCCTTCTCAACGGCGTTGCAGATGGAGTGAGCGATGTCGTCTACGTGGATGTAGTCACGGATGGCCGTACCGTCTGGTGTGTTGTAGTTGGTGCCAAACACCTTCACCTCACTGCGCTTTCCACGGGCGGCCTCAGCGCAGATGCGGATGAGGTGAGTAGGTTGGCCGGTCGGCTTCAAGCCCTCGCACAGGCCAGAGACGTTGTAGAAGCGGAAGATGGTGTGACCTGCAAACCAGGCCTGCTGGGTGCCCGCAAGGTCCTTGATGTAGTTCTCACAGGCGACCTTGGTCTGTGCATACGGGTTGGTTGGGTTGAAGGCGGTGCCGGTTGACGCGAAGATGAGGTGCCCCGTCTTGATACGGCACAGGTCCATCAGCGCCGTCAGGTTGTTGCGCCAGTATGTGTTGGGTTCTCGAGTGCTCTGCTCAACCGAGATGAGGGCGGCAAGGTGAACGACCGCGTCGTAGTAGCGCCCGTAGATCTCCTGCGTCGCCTGTTGCACTTCAGAGGTCCAGAGATCATCTACCCTTTCCTTGACGAAATCGTAGTTCTCGTTGTTGTACATGTCGTCGATGACATCAACGCTCCACCCATGCTGAACCATTCGATTGACGGTATGTGAACCGATGTAGCCTAAGCCACCAGTGATTAGAATCCTCACGCTGTCTCCTTTCTCGAGGCCCGCACCTACTTATGCCATTGTAGCCGGAAAATGCGCGGGGCTACCCAACTTTTTGTAGGTCGAGAATCTGTCTTAGGAGACCCATTAGCGGATATGGTTCCTTTGAATGAAAGCGCTTCCATGCTTGCGGGTGGTGAACCTTGTGATAGATCCTGCCATACGTAAAGCGCTGCTTGAACCACTTTTCAGCATTACCACCCAGGCAGATTATTTCCGGGCCTCTCAGTAGTTGGTTCGAAACAATCCGCGAGTCGAGCGGCATTCCATCGGCCAACGTTGTGTTGAACCACAGCAGGCACGTTTCAGGAATGTCGTGCTCAACGAGCAGTTTGTTGATCCACAAACTGGAGTTCTTCGTGCTGTAGAAGGGAGTGTGATGGTAGCCAGGCATGTCAGGACGCCCTGGTCCTGGCATGTCTGCCAGCAGGATGACCTCAGAGTAAACAGTCTGCCCAGTCATTGCCTTGAGATAGCGCGTTCGGCGGTGCTGCAGACGCTTGGAGATGCCGCGTTGTACCTCTCTATCCAACTTGTCGAAGGCAGCGCCAAAGATGGAAGCCATCACAGTCTCCTTAGTTCCTCAACAACCTGTGGGTCGGCATGAAGCAGCTCAATCTTCTCTTTCAACTCATCATCTCCAACAACATAGAGAAACTTGTTGTGCGTGAGGATGCGCAGCGGGTCGGCATGCTCATAGACGAACGTGACATACCCCTGCTGCTTTGCCTCAAAGAAGCGCTCTTGGGCTTCATCCTCAGTGGAGATGGCAACTACCTTTACTGTCACTCAAGAGCCTCAGCAAGAACCTGTGCCTTCGGCTTGAAGCCACCAAGTCCTGGGTCAGTGACACAGATGATTCGCTTGTCACGAACTTTCGAGCGCTCGAACGCTGCAAGAAAGAGCTCCTGCTCCTCGCGCCGCTTCGTGATGTCGAAGCTTTCACCGTCATCAACAAAGTGCTCAGCGATGTCGAAGTCCTCAGTGAGAAGAATCAAACGGACACCGCTGTAACCACTGAGCCCAGTAGATTCCTCAAGCTTGAACACGTAGTCACCGCTGTACCCACGATAGAGAGGTGAGTAGACGGCTTCCCCAAGGTGCCACCTGTCGAAGATAATCCTTGCGCCGCTTCGTGCAATCAACATCGAGTTGAGGAAGGACTCATGCTGGTACTGATAGACCTGCTGGCTTGCGAGAGGGATACCGGCGAATGAAAGTGACTGGTCACTTGCGCGTGAATATGCGTCCAGCTTCTGTGGCTTGCTGAAGTGGATAACCTCGTAGTAGCCAAGTTGATTGCGAATGCCCTGAATGAGGGTGCTTTTTCCGAGCCTATCGAGCCCCTCAACTGCATAGACCAGCTTTTCCATCAAACCTCCAGTGTTGGGTAGTAGTTGCCGCTCTTAGTGCTCAATACTACACCACCTTGATCGTCTTCGATGGTGACATGCAGGTCAACATTTTGCGCCGCATTGTCTACAAAGTCGTCGCCGAAGGTCTCGGCAATCTTTCTCAGCAGCGTAAGAGCGGCTGCCGAGTATTGAGATCGCTGACCCAGGCGCGTGTTGTAGACGAATGAAGAGATCAGCTCAAGCTCGGCGCTATCGACCTGAAGCGTGATGCTGCCTTCACCCACGACAACGTCGAGGTCATCAGGTGGACGTGAAAAGATTGTAGGCATCAGATAAACCCCATTCCTTTGACCTTCTTTTTGCCAGAAGGTTGAGAGTTGAAGAGCTCGGCAAGCGTGAACTCGGAACCATCAGGCAGCGGCTCCTTGTTTCCCACCTCATCGTAGACCGCCTGAGCTTCCTTTCGGTTGAGCGGGCGGAACTGAAGAACATCGAAGCAGCGACCTTCGCGAAGAAGCGCGCTGTCAATGTCGCGCACGTTCGGCAGGTTGGTTGAGAAGACGATCTTCTTGTCGGCCGCCGAGATGAGACCGTCAGACACATTCAAGAACTTGTGCATCATCGAGTTTCCGTCCTGACGGCTCTCGAGGAAGGTGTCGGCATCTTCCATGATGAGGAAGCGGCACTCGTCCTCGATGAAGCCAGCGAAGAAGTCGTCACCTTCAAGGACCTTCTGGTCATAGGCAACCTTGGCATTCGTCTTCGACTGGTGAATCAGGTTCTTGATGAAGGTGGTCTTGCCAGTGCCAGGCGGGCCGATGAGGATGAGAACGTTTGCGCTGCTGTCGAGGTATTCAGCGATGTACTGCTCAATCGGCATATCAATCCATGGATACGCCGATTGGATTGCCGGGCGGTAGTTGAGCGGAACTGAGATGGTGTCTCCACGCTCATTGTAGACCCAGTCAATCAGGTTCTCGGCGCGCTTGAAGTTCTGATCGAAGAAGGTCTCCCACTTCTCACAGAAGACAACGCTACCGCTCAACACCACCTCGATCTTTCCCTTGCTTCCTTCAATGAGAAGGCGCCCGTTGGTCATCGGGATGATGACCTTCTGGTGATGGAAGAAGGTGAAGGATGGGAAGCCCATCGTCACAACCCACTTTGAAAGCGAGAAGTTGGCCTGTGTAAGCCAGGTGCCATGTGTCTCAAGAGTCTGCAGGCCCGCTAGGTGGCGCTTGCGCAGGTTGTCGGCGTGGATCCATTCTTCCGATCCATACACGCCGAGAACTACCTCGTTCTTGGGCATCTCATCTGTCTTGAAGATCTGAACGTCATCCATTGGCTTTTCCCATGTCACTCGATACTTCTGTTTTCTTCTACCACCAGGCCGTCGACGCGCCTTCTTCGCAATAGCGTAGGCTATGTCAGATGGTAGATCAGATATTGACGGCATACCAGCATTCTACACCTCTTTCGTCAGAGGTGGTCATCATTCGATAGGTTGGATGTGAAGCGCGTCATGAACTCGTCGGCCCACTCATTGTTCTTCGCTGTCCAAAGGCGCTGAATGCCGGTGTCCAGCATGTAGGTCACCGCGTAGTCCTCAGCGGAGCGCACCGATCGACCTGCACCCTGAGTGAGCTTCATCAGCGTTGTAAGCGCGTAGATGTCAGGGTAGCGGTCAAGAATGGTCTTGGTGCGCTGGTCTCCGAGAGATCCATACGGTGCCTTGACGATGATCTGGTAGCGGCTCAAGTCTCCCGGCAGGTCGATGCCCTCGAAGCCAGACGGGGTGAGCAGCACCGCAGGTCCACCCTTGTAGCGCTTGAAGTCCTCAAGCACGTCTGCCAGCTTCTCTCCACGCAGGTGCTCGAACACGCGGTACTTCCCGTTCATTCCACGCAGGGTTCCAGCGACTGACTGAACGATCGCGAAGGATGGAGCAAGGACAATCCCTCGTTCACCTCGAGCCGTGTGGTGGTCAACGATCTGCCAGGTGGTGGCGCACAGCTTCTTGACCGTCTCAGGGTCCTTCATGCTGTTGTAGTTGAGAGCCTGTGGCTTGTAGAAGATGACCTGCTTGTTCTCCTTCGGGAACTGTGGCTCAAGTCGAATGTGCTTCGTCTCTCCAGGAAGCGTCATTGTCCGCTTCGCATACTGCTCACTGATGGTAGCCGACATCAGCAGGTTGTAGTCCGCGTTGTCCAGCACCTCGAACATCTCACCAATGAAGATCGGCTTTACGCTCATCTCATGCTCGTTCTGCCCCTTCTTGAGGTCGCGAGGCTTGTACTCAAAGACGGTCGGGTAGCCAAACTGGAAGAAGTCGTCGATCTTGCAGCCCAGGTTGTAGTACTTCTTCGAGAGCTTCTGGAGCTTCAGGTACTTCCCAGCGTTGCGGACGTTTCGCTCAGCTGCGCCCTTTGCTGCGTCGCTGATCTCCTTGTAGACATCAAGCAGGGCGCGCAGCCACTCATGGTGGTTCTTCTCAGTGATCCTACCTGCCACCAGCGCGTCCTTCATTGCGCGCAGGTCCTTGTAGATGGTGCTGTTGCTGATGGTGAGGTGGTCGTTGACCTCCTGCGCGAACTTCTCGAGCCGCTTCTCCGAGACGTAGATGGCGTTGTGCTCGGTGAAGAGGTCATTCAGCAGGTGCACCTCGTCGAAGACGGCAACAGTACGCCTCGGCATCGGGTGCGTGGCATACATGCGGTCGATGAAGAAGTACGAGTAGTTCGTGATGATGTGACGTGCCGTCGACTTCAGCGCCCGTGACTTCATGTACTCACAGCCACCGCAGTACTTGTCAATCATGTCCTGCATGCCGGTCTTTCGGAAGATGGCAATGGCGCAGCTCTCGGCAGTTGCAGGCTCACTTGGGTCGGTCAGGGCGGGGCACTCGTAGTTTCCCGCGCCCTTCAGCAGCAGGAACTTGTTGTCAGATGTCTTGTCGTTGAAGGTCTGGAAGTACTGGTCAAGCAGCACATTGGTAGCCGAAAGCAGGAAGGAGGCGTTGCCCTTCGCGTCTGGGTACCTGATGGCGTGCAGCACCTCAGCAACCACCGTGCCGATGATTGACTTGCCTGTGCCGGTTGGCGCTGAGAGAATGACGTTCTTGGCTCCCTCGTCGAGAAAGGCAGAGACGATACGGTTGACGTGCTCTACCTGTCTGTCGCGCGGTTTGAAGCCAAGCCGCTCATATGCCTCGAGGATCTGCTTCTCGTACTTCACAGGTGTTTTCCAAAGATGCAGTAGATGGCGAACCACTTGAAACCAGGTCCACGCTTGTCATGAACCGGGTTGTGTGTCCATGAAAACTTCCAGTCACGTGAGAGCTGAAAGTGTTTGGAGCCAAATCGGATGTTGAACAGGAGGTTACTCATGGTTCTGCCCAAAGATCTGGTGCATAGCCTCTTCATCCTGCAGGAAGAACGCCCTCACGAGGGTCCGCCAGTAGGGCGACAGCGTGTTGAAGGCAGGGACTGCATAGAAGTCGAAGTCGGCTGGTGCACCAGCCGCCTGCCATGCCGCTTCAGCTCCAACCAGACCGACCACGATGTCATCATCAAAGCGGTCCATCGGCACCATTGACATATCGACGGCCCGCTCGTTGGCGATGATGCCCTTTGCCATCTCGAAGTGGCGGTCATAGATGTGCATCGAGCCAGCGTTGTGGTAGTAGGCACCGAGCTGCAGGTTTGGATATGCCTGACGTAGCTCGAGCATCATCGCCTCCTGCAGCATTGTGAACTGGAAGACGTCATTCGTGAAGCCGAAGATGACGTCGTTTGACCTCATGCTGACGATGAGACTGAGGCGATCTTCACGAATGAACCAATGTAGGCTGAGAGTGCACGGCACATCCTTGTTGCCAACGTGACGGTCGCTCGGCACGTGGATGTTCATGATCGCCTGACGTGTGTCCTTGTCCCGCTTCAGCAGCTCGACAGTCTCTTTCCACTGGTTGATAGGCTGGATGTTTGGCGCTTCCCAAAACGCGCCAGGAGCTTCAGGATGTCCAAAGAGGCGAGTGCCGTAGTTGGAGTTGATTGTTCCTGCAGGATACTCAGAGAAGTCACCGCTGTTGCGAATGCCGTCCCAGAACTTGGCATAGGGCAGGATACCGGCAGGATCATTCGAGCCAGACAGGTACCAGATGAACTCACCGAGGAGGTACTTAGTGCTGGTCTTTCGCTCAGGGAAGGTGATGACCCGGTTGCGGGGATTGGTCAGCGTGATGTTGTAGTTGAGGAGTTCTTTGGTTGTCGTACCGCGCGGGTTAGCCTCAATCCCATACTCGAAGAGGTGGGCGAGGCAGGTACGAAAGTCATTGTTCAGGTAGAATGATTGGGTGTGTTCCATGAGGCTGCTCCATG
>JAKQFZ010000399.1 GCA_029558215.1 Candidatus Omnitrophota bacterium | reverse complement strand
GTTCTTGACGATGCTAGTGACAATGTGGTGGTTTCAAGCTTGTCTAGCACTGTTGTTCGCCCTGTGTTTAAGTATTTTGTGTCTTCGGATTCAGGGACGAACGTTACCTACGCTGAGGCACAAGATGAGACTTACCTTGACTGGACAATCGAAACAGGAGGAGAAGACTACGACTCCAATTTCGTGACTGGCCATAGACTGGATGGAGGTACTCAAAACTTCTTCCAGAGTAACTACGTCTTTGTGTTTCTCGAGCAAGAGACAGATGCTTCGTGTTTCATGCAGGGAGTCTGGGATTGGACTACCGCTGATACTTCAAACAGGTGGTCCCAAGCTCAACAGCTCTTTAACTCTGCAATGTCGGGACGTACTGTCAACTTTAGACGACTCAAGGTTCGTGGTCGTGGTCGTTCCCTACAACTACGCTTTTACTCGGAGACTGGTAAACCTTTTACCATCATCGGGTGGAGTATCTGGGAAACAGGAAATACAGGAGTATAAGGAATGGTTGCACCCCTCGTTGCTGGTGCTATTGCTGCTGTCGGTGTAGCCACATCCATCTTTGGAGGGATGGAAGAGGCGGACGCCGCTAGTGCTGCTGCTGCGGCTGAGAAGAAGGACGCAAAGAAGCAAGAGCAGCTCACCAAGAAGACAAACAAGCAATATGCCAAACAGGCTGAGAGCAAGTCTCGGGCTGCTAGACGGGCTGCGGACATCCAATCTGCTACTGCTGAAGAGATCAACTCCCTACGAGATTCCATCGTGGGGGATTTGAATAGCATTCGACAGGATATGGTGGATGCCCAGAACCAACAGGTTCAGGCGTCCATCGACGCTGAGTCTGCTCGCTTTCAGCAGATGACTTTGGATTCCATGCGGGATCGTCGACAATGGATCAGGGAAGCCATCAAGACTCGAGGTCTTGCTGCTTCTGGTGCTGTGAACTCAGGAGCTGGTTTAGATTCCTCGGGTTCCATCTCAGGTATGGCTGACGTTGGCACACAGGCCCGTAGAGGCGTGTTGGCCATTGCCCAGAATCTCTTAGTAGGTAATGCGATCTTTGCCGCCAACGAGGCTTACGCGCTGGCTGGTGGAATTGTTAATCAGCTTCAGTCCCAATACGAAACTCGTAAATCTCTGGGTGAGGCTGAGATCGCTAATATCACGAATACTGCTCAGGCCGATTTGGCCCAGACGCAGGCTCGATATGAGGACTCTATTGCACGTTCTCAGAAGAAAGTCTACGCGCTGGCCGATAAGTCTGCTGCTTCCACAACTCAAAAGAACATCGCAACCGGTGCCGCCAAAGAGGATGCTCTTGTCGGTTCCGCTATCTCGGGCGTGGGTGACAAACTCTTCAGCCTGGGTGTGGGTCTCTTTTAGGAGGTACTATGGAAAATATCTATGCCGATCTAGTGCCGTTCTCTGACGAGCAGAATGAGGAAGAGAATCTCCCGTACGTGAACATCGACCAAGTTGTCAACGGGCCTCTTTTTGATGCTGATACCGTCAAGGGCCGCGCTACTCGAGCTGATAAAGGATTGGGAGCTGCGTCTCCTGGGTATGACAGCCTTGTCTCTGACATGAGTACAGGGAACGAAAAGTTTGCTCGTCAACGAGCTGCTGAGGCAGTTCAAGCTATTGAAGTCAAAGAGAAGGAAGCGAATGTTCGAAAGCTTCTGACAGAAATGTCCCAGACACCTGGGGTTTCTTTCATGGATGCTTCGTCCTTCGCTACTGCTGC
>JAKQFZ010000388.1 GCA_029558215.1 Candidatus Omnitrophota bacterium | reverse complement strand
AAGATCATCACCACCGAAAACCCAGTCGAGTATCAGATGGATGGTATCGTCCAGGTCAACATCAACCCGAACGTGGGTCTGACCTTTGCCTCGTGTCTTCGTGCCATTTTGCGCCAAGACCCCGACGTGATCATGGTGGGTGAAATCCGTGACTTGGAGACAGCCCAGATCGCCATCGAATCCGCTCTGACCGGACACCTTGTGTTGTCCACTCTTCACACCAACGATGCACCCTCAGCCGTGACCCGCTTGGTGGACATGGACGTCGAGCCTTTTCTGGTTACGTCCTCGGTTGTCGGCGTTCTGGCGCAGAGGCTTGTTCGAACGATCTGCCCGAACTGCCGAGATGAATACAGACCGAAAGAAGACCTGTTCTACGACCTCGGTTTGTCTTCTGACGATATCAAAGGTGTCACATTTACCCGCGGCCGTGGTTGTGCCGAGTGCAACTACGTGGGATACCGAGGACGAATCGGAATATTCGAACTGTTTCAACTCTCCGAACATCTCCGGGAGATGATCCTCAAGAGGGAGCCGAGCTCCGTGATTCGTCGTCAGGCACGTCTTGAGGGGATGCGCACCATGCGCGAGGAGGGTTGGACTAAGATCAAGATGGGTCTCACCACTGTTGAAGAAGTCCTTCGAGAAACCACTTAGCGTTCACCCTTTGGCAAAGGCGTTTCCATTTCTGTCTGTTCTCGGCATTCAGATTGGCAGAGTCTTCTGATCCCATTTCTCAGCAAGCGGTGCGGGTTCCTTACGCAACAACGCGACAAAAGACAAGAGAAGTTGGCGCGCATCTCCAATCGGATAGTAGAAGGCGTCCCAGTGTTCGCTGTCTTCTCCGTCGTGGTTGGGAAGCACATGCTGGAATCTCCAGGCATCCTGCATTTCACGGTAAGCACTGCGGGCACGAACTTCGACTTCCTGCAAGTCCACCTGTGAGAGAATGCCGTTGTGTTTCTGAGTTCTTCGAAGAAGCTTTCGACGCATGACATCGGTGATCAGGTTTTCCATGTCCACCTGTTTTTGTGGTGCGCTTAGCGAGGCGATCTCCTCTTTTGCCAGGGGGGAGACGAAGACGGTCATTTTCTCGACGGCGTCCAGTTCCCTCGCCGAGATGAGGGCTTTTCCGACATAGGGATTGCCTTCGAAAAAGGGACTCTTCCCGCGATCCAAGATGCGCTCAACGTCCGTGAGATTGACTGCCTGCAGATCGCTTCGGGACTCGATCACCAGAAACCCCGACTGTGACTGAAGCGACTGGATGAATCCTCTGGCTCTGAAGTGATAGTCCACGCCGTCCCGTTCACCCGGTCTCGGAGCACGGCTGTTCATGAGCACCAGAGGCTCCAGCTTGGCGACGATGTCCGGATAGAACATTCGCAGTGCCTTGCTCAAGGGACTCTTGCCGACACACGACGGGCCACTGACAACAACGAGTTCAGGCATGATCCTCTCCTTCTTCAGCAACAGCAGTCATCTCCGATTTTGCGTCACCAACCGTGCCACATTGCTCCACCGCCGGGACCAAAATAGAACACATCCACCAGAAAGGCAATGCTGACACCAACAAAATGGCCGAGAATCAGACCAATGAAGAACGGTCGGCACTTCTGATACAAGGGGGCACCGCCGATCTTCAGGATAGCGGCCTTACATGCCCAGCCGAGGAAAACCGAAAAAGCATTCCACATGACGCCAAACGTTGCGTTCACCGTCATCCCAACGGGATGCAGAGGCCACCACGTGAAACGATATCGCATTATGTTCAGAAGAACATATATCACGGCGCCGGAAACCGTCCATAGAAGCAGCGTCCACTGTGGTTTGGCAAACTTCACGTCCCTGAATTTGCGAACCATCTGATCGTACGGGCCGTAGGCGCCATACTGGAAAATCCACGTGTTCCAGTTGTAGGCACCCTTCTGATAGCCGCTGTAGATGATGAACCAGATGGAAAGACCGATGGCCAAAGCCATTGACGAGAACAGCGCGATGAGGACCTCTCGACGGCCAATTCCCTGCACATGGCGAATGCGCTCCGAGTGCGCCGCGGCGGGCATAAACACGGATTTGATGTCCGAAAACCATGTGTAGTTTGACGCCAGGGCGGTCAGCCCCTGCATGCCGATCTGGCTGGTTCCGAGCGCGTTGACCATGAACACCTGTGGCAGCATGGGGCTTCGAAGATTGACAATTCCACACTCGATAACGATCTTGGTAATTCCGATATAGATAATCAGAACGCATAGGACAAAGATCAATGCCATGTAGAGCTTCAGTCCGGTAATGCAGAGTCCGATGGTCAACAAGACAAAGCAGATCAGAAATCCCCAGACCGCCGTCCTGTAACTGGTGAGTTCCTTGGAGTCATCCAGCGATATGCCGCCGAAGAATGCCTTCTTGAAGACCTTGAGAACATGTCCTCGTGCCATAAAGACGGCCATTGCTACCATGGCGATGAATGCACCCCATTCCTGAAAGACGATGGGTGGGTGTCCCTCGCAGTAAGGTTCTCCGACAAAGGTTGATATCCCCAGTCGCGCAAAGATGTGCGCCTGAAAAAGCCCCAGAACCCAGAAGAACCAGATGCTAAACGCAGCCCCTGTATTGACAAAATAGGTAAATCCAATGACCGGAAACTTCATCAGGAAGTCTACCGTCACTGTTCCGACAGGTTGTCGGCGATTCAAACTGATGCTGGGGAAGGTGGGCCAGATCCGATTTGCCAAGTTCCAGAGCAGGATACAGAACGGTATTGCAAAGCCCGACCAGAAGATACGGCTTCGCATGAACCTTGGCAGCAAACTCTGGTCGTCGGAACCTTCCACCATCGTCAGTGGAATCTCAGTCAAAGGGTAGGCAATGTTCTCATTTTCCATCCACTGTTTGCGAAGAATCACCACCAGAAAGAAGCACATGAAGAATGCCATCAAAGCGATTGAAACCCACCAGAGTACGGGAACAATCCAAGGCCCCCACGGGATTGCCTCGCCCTTGGGAATGCCTTCAAAGAACCATTTCACGGTATTGTTGATGTCTGGAACCACTGCCCAGGACTTCAGGTTGGGAAAAATGTACTCATCAAAACGGTTTTCGGGACTTGCGTAGTAATAGGGCGATGAACTCACCGAGAGCATATAACAAACCAAACCAAAGGTCGGTATTGTCGTGGAAATCAGTGCCATCATGAAAATCAGGGTCAGCTCTCGTGGAGTCAGCGCATAGTGTCTGCCCACGAACTTGAGCGCGACGTTCACGCCCGCAACGATGAAGAAGAAGGGCAGAATTGCACCAAGAGGGAAGTAATCGCACGCCAGCAGGGAAGAGCGATAGATCAGGAGCGAAGCCGGTGCCAGCAGGCTCGTAAAAGCCACGCAGAGCAGACCCAGGACAAATGCCCGATTCGTCAGTGCGTGGTTCGGTGTCGACAAGTCCAGTTCTTTCTGCTTCACATGTCGCATGAACGTAAGGTAACTTCATTGATGCATGTTTGTCAAAGCAAGTCGATCTGTCGTTGTGAACCTGTTGGCATTTCCAAATGGGGCGTGGTATTCTCGTTCAAATCTTCTTGGAAAGGACGATCACATGAGGCTCAATCTCAGTCCGAAAGAACTAAGAACGCTTGTTGACTTTGCCGCTGTTCTCGACAGCATCTTCATGGTGGAAGGGGAATTCTCCACGTCGAAGAAGACTGTGCCACACAAGGCAATGATACAGAAGATACTGTCACTTGCTCACGAATCTCAGTTGACCGATCTGGTGACCCTAGATGAAGAAGGTGAGTCCTTCTTCCCAACTGAGAAGTGTCTTGGAGAGTTTGCCGAACCTCTAATGGAAGAATTTACGGCTGAGTCCTTCTGGGAAGAGCTCATCCAGCGTCTGGGCACAAGGGATTTCTCAGAACAGATGACTGAAAAGAGCATCCAGGAAATGCCGGAAGAGGAATTGTTCATGCGCTTGCAGGAGTGCGTTTCCAAGTATTCCACGGAGATGTTTGAGCACGGCCTGTCGCGGCTGAAGATCATCGAGCCATGAGATTCCCCTCCGTCTCCAGGAATCTACGAACGGCCATTCTCGTTGGCGCAATCGCAGCGCTCGCCAATGGCTTGATCTGGATTCATGGATTCTGCGGGGGATTCTCAAAACTTGAGCTTCACGAAGCAGATCAGATGGTCTATACGAGCCTGGCTCGAAACCTGGCGAACGGTCAGGGCTTCGTTGATTCGTGTATCTATCCGGTTTCTCTATCCGTTGTACAGCGTATTCCGCACCCCTATCTGAGGGGCACCCTGTTCCCCATGATGCTGGTGCCCTTTTTTGTCTTGTTTGGTGCTCGCGACCTGTGGGCGATTGTTCCTGTTTGGTGCTGCTATGGACTGCTCGTGGCCGCGGCTTTTCTGATGGCGCGTCGAGTGCTTTCACTCAGGAGCAGTCTGCTTGCTTGTGTGTTGGTGGCGACCAATCCAGTCGTGATTCGACTGAGTGTCCGATGCCTTCCCGATCTCCCAGGATCTCTTGCTGTTGTGCTGCTGCTCCTGGCTCTGGAGATGAATGCGAGACCTCTCGTCTTGGGTTTGGTTTTTGCCATCGTCTGTTGTCTGAAACCGACTTTCGCCACTCTGCTGCCTCTGGTCTTGTGGGGAGCCTGCGACGAGAAGTCGTGGAAAGCACGCCTCACCGCAGCTCTGTATGTTGGCTTTGGTTCGCTTCTGATTATCTGGCCATGGATGCTTCGGAATTTCCTTATCACGCGAAATCCGTTCTACAGTTTTCTGGGCTATGATCTGCTGAGTCACACGCCATCTTTTCGGAATGTCTATGTCTGGAATCTGACGGATGCACCCAATCCCATGGGATTTGCATTAAGGCATCCGATCGAGATGCTGCTCAAGGTGTTTCAGGTCATCCGATTTACGGCGGGATTCTGCCGTCCTGAAGCAATGTGGGTATTGTTCTTTGCCATTCCCGCGATGCTTTTCTTTCTGCCTCGAATCGCGATGCGCAACCGTTTGCTGGCTGCCATAATGCTCATCGTTTTGCCTCTCTTTGTCACGCACACGGAAGCGCGCTACTTCGCGCCCGTGCTGGTTCCACTTGTGGTGCTGTGCCTTTGGGTCACGGAGCACAAACTGCGAGAAAGAACCGGTGCGTGGCCCTTGGCCGTGTTCTGGACAGCATCGGTTCTCGTTGCCTTTCTCCTGCTGAATGTCAGCGGCCTTGCAGGACTGAGAAAGCACAGTTACAGTCGCAACTGGCTTCGCTGGGATCAGGTTGCCTTCTTTGAGAACCGGACGACACCAGAGCACCTGATCGCCAGTGATGTTCCCTTCGCCATCAGTTGGGAATGCAACCGCACAACGACGTTTCTGCCGTTTCGAGAAGGAGATCTGCGGGCGGTGGACAAAGTCCATCCAGTGGATTTCGTTTTCGTCCAGCAACCACGTTTCAACGCTTCGCTTCATGACTATGAGAAGAGCACATGGTTTCAGGAGAACTTCCGAATTCTCAATATCTTTGACGATGACACGGGCTCCAGGCTCTACCGACGACGGACAAGTATCCTTGGTGGCTTTGACGCTCCCCAGTTGTGTCAGGTTCGCGGCAACTTGTTCGTTCTTCGTGAGAGAATTGTGCATTCGGTTGATCTGCCATCGCTGTCCCGTCATCCAATTCAGACTGTTCCTGAGGGTGTGGTTCGCATCAACGGCGACGAGACAACCGGTGGATTCCATTTGATGAGCGACGATGGAACGATTCTGGGGCTGGCAGGTGCGGCTGGCTACAATCCGGAGCCCCCGCTCGAAGGCGTTCCCATTGACTTCAAGTTCACTCCGAACGGTCAAGGCATCTTCTTCCTCATGGATGATGGTCGGGTTGTTCCGAGGGGAGACGCGGTTGACTTTGGAGTCCGGGCTGGAGTTATCGAACAGCCTCTTCGGCTTGCCGTGACCTCAACAGGGAAGGGAGTCCTTGTACTGTCTGCCGACGGAACGGTTGTTGTCTGCGGTGATGCGAAATCTGGATATGAAAGATATTTCGGAGAACCCCTCGCGCGGGATATTGCGCTGGTTCCAGGAACGAACGACTATTACATTCTCGACGCCTTTGGCTCTACACACCCGAGCAGGACAGATTCGATTCTGGCGGTAGGACCCTATCGTGCCGACCGACGATGGGCGTTGGATTTGGAGATTCTACCTGGCGGTGCTCCATACGTTCTTTCAGACGAAGGCGAGATTCTGCGCTATGAATTGAAGCGTGCCGACCAAGTTCAGGCCACAGTCCCTTGAGTGAAACCGAGGAACTATCTTGCCCCTTAGGGAGGTTTCGATGATCAGAAAATGGATTTCTCTAATCTTCTCTTTCGCGGCCGTCTGTTCTATCGCGCCTTGTGGGGGATCGGCGCTTGAGGTCGTCAATGCGCAGTACCATGCCGATGTCCACCTTCCACAGTATCTGCCTCTTTACCATGAGGGTTGGAATCAGCCTGATAAAGACGGTCAGCCAATTCAGTATGCTCACGATGAGATGCAACTGGGGGGGTATCTGCATGTGTTCTTCCAGAATGTCAGCGACAAGACTGTTCAGGTTGATGATGTCCTTCTTGGCTCTGTTTCTGAGGGCGTACACTCATCAGAAGGCTTGAGTTCGGCAAGGGGTGTCAGTCTCAAGGAAGGCATCCGCTGGGGTGGCAACGCCCGTTCTGGAATTCGTGATGCGCATTTGTGTTTCTCCAAACTGCCTAAGTCTGAGCTGGACAAACTTCATGAACTTGGTGAGCCTGTCTGGTGGAAAGTCAATCCAGTTTTCATCGAACCTGGGAGAATCGCGGAAGTTGTCATTCGGCTTCGAAGGAACCCGAAAGTCTCTAATGTTGCGGTGACGGTATTGGCTGGCGTGATGACCTTTGAGGCAACGGTTGACACAAGACAAGAGACGCCGAGGCTTCAGGGGCTGAGTTTCTCCCAGAATCTGGACACGGTCTTTCTCTATGCTCGTCACCCCAAGGGGAAGGGGATGATACCCGTCCAGGTGATCTTTGATGGGCAGGTCTTGACCGATCGCTGTGTTGTTGGGAATGATCCTTCGATGGAAGTGATTCCTATCTGCCTTTCACTCGAAAGGCCGCTCGAGAAGGGTTCTGTCCATTACTATCAGGTCACCTATCCAGACAGTCTGTCAGCAGCGGCAGTGCAACGGGCATGGAGCGATCAACTGGCCTATGGCATGTGGGGCTCCCGCAAAAAAGGGCAGACCAGTGACGAGCAGGTGCGCGAGTACCTGACGAATATGTCCAGGCACAATATCAACGTTCACATGGGCATGGGTGACCCTCGTCCAGATGAACTGATGCTCACTGAGGACGGCATCGCATTCTGTCAGTCCATTGGGATACGGGGAATGTCTCTGAACTTTGGGAACATGAAGAATCCCTTTTTCTATTTCCTCATGGATGAACCGGACGCGAGTGATTTCTCCCTTCACGATGTGCCCGATGTCCACAAGCGACTTGGAGCGCTCGGAATGGGTCTTGTAGAGCGCAGCGCGGAACTGCATACCCGGGACACCAAGACGCCTCATCTGCTGAACATTGACAACACTTACAAGCCCGAGAACTGGTATATGTACGCACAGCTGCCGGACGTGCTCTGCGCAGATCCCTATTTCCAAGGGGAACTGGAGTCAGCGTGTTTCGAAAAGCCAGAGCGTCTCGAAAGTCATTCAAAGCCCACTTACGTCTTGGCAGCCTCGACGATCTGCGCGCAGTCCTGTGCCCCCAAGCCACTGCATATCATCCTGCAGTCATGCCGTCACGAACGTTCTGACGGCAAGGTGTTTCGATTCCCCACTCCTGAGGAGAAGCGCGTTGAACTCTACTACGCGCTCCTGGCAGGGGCGAAGGGATTCTCTTACTGGTGGTATACGCCGCACAATGAGTTTCACGGTTGCGGAACTGACTTGCCTGAAGCCAAGCCACTCTATGAGGAAATCGGTCGCTTGGGAGCGGAAGTCAGGAGTGTCGGAGATCTGATCACAAGGAGCTGTCCTGCGCACTTGGAGACCATCGCTCCCAGAGACGTCAAGACGGCTGTGCTCCTTGTCGGTATGGACACGATGATTCTTCTGTGTGTCAATGAGAACATCCGCTGTCACCTGATGGGAACCGACGTCACCCCAGTCGAGGATGTCAAGATCGAGTGCCGCATCCCCAAGTGGCTGAAGGATCCGGTTGCATTTGAGGTGACCTGGCAGGGAACCAAAGACGTGGCATTCGAGAACAACCAGGACGCTATGAGGCTCGAACTTGGTGTGTTGAGCCTCACACGGATGGTTGTGATTACAAACAATCAGCAGCTGCGCAGTGAGATACAGAGTCGGTATCTCGAAGAATTCGCTGAGAAGATCGCCTTGCTCACAGCTCAGTCCCTGAGGAACTGAGACAGCTCTCCGTTGTGAAGTCTTCTGCCGACTTCGAGCAGTACCTCGGCATCCTCTGGGTCAAGGCTGCCGTCGGGGAGTGGGGCTGTGTTGAGAAGCAGGTTGCAGCCTCTGCTGTATGCCGAACCCAGTATCTCAAGCACCTCGTCAACGGTACGATGATTGCCTCTTGATGATTCCATATAGCCCCAGGAATTGTCCTTTGACATGGTCGTGCAGATTTCCATTGGTTTGTCCGGTTTTGTTGTCAGTGCTTTGTGTTCAGGAGCAAAGAAATCCTCTGTTCCGAGCAGTCCCTGTTTGTAGGAAACAAGCGCCTGCGGTTGCAGACGATGAATCAGATCGTAGAGTTCCTGGCACCTGAACTGAGAGAAATCTCCGGAAAGCGGAACGCCAATTCCATCCAGCCAAATCCCAGCGATTGCACCGTATTGGGTCAAGAGTTCCGTGATCTGTGCAGACACAAAATCCAGATAGTGGTTCAGGTTGTGATCTTGTCCTGTGGCGTATCGAGGCTCGGGGGGATCGTATTCCGGTCGTGCCGCGCCTTTCCATTGATCGTTGTTGGGAGCGTGTAGATGCCGCCAGTCACGACCGTGTGAGTAGTAGAGAAACAAACCGAGGGATTCTTCGCGGCAGGCTTCCGCCAATTCCTCGACAAGGTCCCTTCGGGCTGGAGAGTTCAGACTGTTGAAATCCGTCTGACTTGTTCTGAAGAGACAGAAGGAATCGTGATGCCTTGTTGTCAGGTTGACATAGCACATTCCGCATTCCTTGGCGAAGCGGACAATCGCTCTGGCGTCAAAGGAGGCAGCAGTAAAACTGTCCATCAGTTTGGCATAGTGCTCAACGGGGATCTTTTCCCGATACTGTACCCATTCATGCCGACCTAAGAGCGAATAAAGACCGTAGTGTAAGAAGAGTCCATATCTAGCGTTTCGAAACCAGTCGATCGCTGCTTGTCGAGGGCTCTGCTCGTATTCCTGCTCAAATCCGTGAAGGTAAGAAGGTGTCTTCTGGTCGGGACGTTCCATGGTTGCTCTCCATTGTTGATTTAGGTCTGACAGATCATACAGATTGTTGGTCGCCGATCCCATCTGTGTTTCTGGCCATTTGGTTATCTTGGCAATAGTGTAACAGGAAAAGCACTGCGATCACGGAATTGGATCAGGGTGCGCACTCATGCTTGTGTGAAAGACTGATTCCACGACACCCGATGCGACAGAACCCGAAAGGTGACTATCCCTTCCGAGCAGGCCTGCGCCTGCGGGCGCGTGGGCTATGCCCATTCCCTCGGAGGCTT
Organism: Candidatus Omnitrophota bacterium; assembly: GCA_029558215.1. Classification (GTDB taxonomy): domain Bacteria; phylum Hinthialibacterota; class Hinthialibacteria; order JAKQFZ01; family JAKQFZ01; genus JAKQFZ01. The sequence continues at coordinate 770 of JAKQFZ010000388.1, read as the reverse complement.
GTTCGATAGATGACACACCTGTTCTGAACTGAGCGTCACCAAGAGCAGGCCTGCGCCTGCGGGCGTCGAACGCTTGCTGACTGGGAAAACTGGCTTCTTAGAAGTCCGGTCTCCTGGCAGCCACTATTTGCTCAGGTCGGCGCACGCTTTGGCGATATTGCTGACCAGAGCGGGGATATCCTTCTCCGGCACGCTACAGAAGGCCACCCGAATCCCTTTCATGGTTCCTTTGTCCAAAGGCACAACACCTGTGGCATATCGGCTCATCAGTACTTCAGCCAAGTCTGCCGGAACGATGTTCTTGAGATTCATGAAGGCGAAAAAGCCCGCCTGGAACGGATCTGTCTCAAGGTTGGGGATTGTGACATTGGCGAGAGCCTCTCGGAACGCCAGAACCCGTTTGGTCAGAACGTTGATGACGCGCTGCCGCTGTGCGACCAGCGCATCCTGATTCTCCAGTGCCATCAGGGTGAGGCTCTGAACCACTCTGGGACAGTTGGAAACGGAACTGCGAACCAGCCCGCTGATCTTGTTCTCCAAGTCCGCCTGAATGGCCGTCATTTCAGACTTTTCGACCCATTGTTTCGGAATGCCGAAAGTCATGAAACCAAGTCGCCCACCGTAGAACAGGATTTCCTTGGAAATTCCATCGAGTTTGATGGGAAGGATTCTCGGATCCTGGTTCACAAAATCAATGAAAGGGGAACGCTGGAGCCGATCGTCATCATAGACATAGCCCTCGTACGCATCGTCAAAGATGAGAACAACTT